>NZ_JBHWYY010000064.1:0-22849 GCF_042728595.1 Isoptericola sp. NPDC060185
GCAATCGCCGTCCGGCCCTTCGTCTGCGCGAGGCTCACCGTCAGCGGTAGTCGCCGGTCATCCTCACGGCCCCGCCGTGCACGCCCTTGGTCCCCGCGACGAGGTCCTCGGCCGGCGCGGCCGGGTCCAGGTCCGCCACCGAGCCCAGCACCCAGGCGGGCACGCCGCGCGCGGCCAGCGTGGCCAGCGCCGCGTCCACGCCGTCGGCGCCGACCACCGCCACCATCCCGACGCCGAGGTTGAGGGTGTTCTCCAGGTCGCGGCGCGGCACCGAGCCGAGGTCGCGCACCGTGCGGAAGACGGCGGGCACCTCCCACGACGAGCGGTCGACCGTGGCCACCGTGCCCTCGGGCAGCACGCGCGCGAGGTTCGCCGCGAGCCCGCCACCGGTCACGTGCGTGAACGCGTGCACCTGGGCGGCCGGGTCCTCGGCGAGCGCGAGCACGTCGCGCGCGTACACGCGCGTGGGCTCCAGCAGCTCCTCGCCCAGGGTGCGGCCGAACTCCTCGACGTGCCGGTCGAGCGACCAGCCCGCGTGCCTCACGACCGCGCGCACCAGCGAGTAGCCGTTGGAGTGCAGGCCGCTCGAGCCCATCGCGACGAGCACGTCGCCCGCGCGCACCCGGTCCGGGCCGAGCACGGCATCCGCCTCGACGATGCCCGTCGCCGCGCCCGCGACGTCGTACTCGTCGGGCTCCAGGAGGCCCGGGTGCTCGGCCGTCTCGCCGCCCACGAGGGCCGTGCCGGCCACCTCGCACGCCTGCGCGATGCCGCGCACGATGTCGGCGACGCGCTCGGGGACGACCTTGCCGGTGGCGATGTAGTCCGTCATGAACAGCGGCTCGGCACCGACCACGACGATGTCGTCCACGACCATGCCGACGAGGTCGAAGCCGATCGTGTCGTGCTTGTCGAGCGCCTGGGCGATCGCGACCTTGGTGCCGACGCCGTCCGTGGACGTGGCGAGCAGCGGCTTGCGGTACTCGCGGATCGCCGACAGGTCGAAGAGCCCGGCGAACCCGCCCACGCCGCCGAGGACGGCGGGCCCGTGCGTGCGCCGCACCGCGTCCTTCATCAGCTCGACGGCCTTGTCGCCGGCCTCGGTGTCGACGCCGGCCGCGGCGTAGGTCAGGGGTTCGTTCGTCACGTGTGGCTCACCGTTCGTCGGCTGTGTCGGTCGGCTGGGGTGTCAGCCGGCGGTCAGGGGTGGTCGAGGGCGGTGGAGCCGCCGGCACCCACGGCGACCTGCCGGAGCCCGTCCTCGGGGGCGCCGAGGGGCAGCTCGGCCTGCTCCAGCAGGTGCTTGCCGAGCTGGTCGGCGGTGGGGAGCTCGATCGGGTACTTGCCCGTGAAGCAGGCCGCGCACAGCTGCGAGGCGGGCTGCTCGGTGGCCTCGATCATGCCCTCGAGCGAGATGTAGCCGAGGGAGTCGGCTCCCAGGGTCTGCCCGATCTCGTCCGGCGTGAGCCCGTTGGCGATGAGCTCGGCACGCGAGGCGAAGTCGATGCCGTAGAAGCACGGCCACTTCACCGGCGGGGAGGAGATGCGCACGTGCACCTCCGCGGCCCCCGCCTCGCGGAGCATCCGCACCAGGGCGCGCTGCGTGTTGCCGCGCACGATCGAGTCGTCGACGACGACGAGGCGCTTGCCGCGGATGACCTCACGCAGGGGGTTGAGCTTGAGCCGGATGCCGAGCTGACGCAGCGTGTCGGACGGCTGGATGAAGGTGCGCCCCACGTACGCGTTCTTCGTCAGGCCCTGGCCGAACGGGATGCCCGACTCGGCGGCGTACCCGACGGCGGCCGGCGTGCCGGACTCGGGGGTCGGGATGACGAGGTCGGCCTCGACCGGGTGCTCGCGGGCCAGCGCACGGCCCATCGCCACGCGCGACGCGTGCACGGAACGGCCGTTGATCGTGTTGTCCGGGCGCGCCAGATACACGTACTCGAACACGCAGCCGGCGCGCTCGGGCTCGGCGAAGCGGTCGGAGTGCAGGCCGTCGGCGTCGATGGTGATGAGCTCGCCGGGCTCGACGTCGCGGACGTACGACGCGCCGACGATGTCGAGGGCGGGCGTCTCGGACGCGACCACCCAGCCGCGCTGGAGGCGCCCCAGGACCAGCGGGCGCACGCCCTGCGGGTCGCGCGCGGCGTACAGGGTGCCCTCGTCCATGAAGACGAGCGAGAAGGCGCCGCGCAGACGCGGGAGCACCTCGAGCGCCGTCTGGGCGAGGGTGTGGTCGGCGTCGCCCGCGAGCAGCGCGGTGATGAGCGCCGTGTCCGTGGTGTTGCCGCGCGCGAGCTCGCCGCGCCGCTGCGCGCCGTAGCGCTCGGCCACGAGGTTGACGAGCTCGGCGGAGTTGGTGAGGTTGCCGTTGTGCCCGAGGGCGACGGTGCCACCCGCCGTCGCGCCGAGCGTCGGCTGGGCGTTCTCCCAGGTCACACCACCCGTGGTGGAGTACCGACAATGGCCGACGGCGAGGTGGCCGGTGAGGGCGTCGAGCGCCGTCTCGTCGAAGACCTGGGACACGAGACCCATGTCCTTGTAGACGAGGATCTGCTCTCCGTTGCTGGTCGCGATGCCCGCGGACTCCTGTCCGCGGTGCTGCAGCGCGTACAGACCGAAGTAGGCGAGCTTGGCGACCTCCTCACCGGGGGCCCAGACCCCGAAGACGCCGCACGCGTCCTGGGGGCCCTTCTCGCCGGGCATGAGGTCATGGTTCAGGCGGCCGTCAGGGCGCAAGGGCATGGTCCGAGTATCCCACAGGAGCCCGGAGGGCCGACCTGCGCGGACGGGTGCGCGGGGGCGGGCGGACGGCTCAGCGGCGGCGCAGGCTGCGCCGGTCGGAGATCACCGCGATCAGCCCGGCGACGCCGAGGCCGACGGCGATGCCGCCGAGAATGGTGACCGACACGTAGACGCCCGGCTTCATCAACGTCTCGGCGGAGCCGGAGACGTCGATGAGCCACGTCGAGAAGATCAGGCCCACGACGGCGCCGACCAGCGCACCCACCCACAGGAAGACGGGGTACTTGGGGGCGCGACGGACCCGCTCCGGGTCGACGAGCAGCGTCACCTCCTGCGGCTCCTCGGGCACGTGCAGGGTCGGCGCGTCGTCCGCCGGGGCGTCGGCGGGCGCGGCCGGCGCCGGGACGTCGCCGGCCGTCCCGGGCGTCGCGGGGCGGTCGTTCGCGGTGCCGCCGTTCGCGGCGTCCTCGGGCACGGGACGGGCGCCGGCGGGGCCGTCGGGGGTGGAGCTGGTCACCCCACGAGCCTAAGTCACCCGGCGGAACCCTCCGGTCGTCGCCGTCGCGCTGCCCTCTTGCCGGCCCTCGCGCGCCACGCCCGCCCGGCGTGCAACGGCCGCCCGCCGTACGGTCGATCCGGGCGCGACCTGCGCCGTCGCCGAGTCGACGAGAAGGCATCGTCGGGAAGGGGAAGCATCGTGAGCATCTCCGGCATCATCAGCGCGATCATCATCGGCGCGATCATCGGCGCCCTGGGACGGCTGGTCGTCCGCGGGCGGCAGAACGTCTCGATCCTCGTGACGATCCTCGTCGGGATCGTCGCAGCCCTGCTGGGCACGTGGATCGCGGACCTCGTCGGGGTCAAGGACACGGACGGCATCGACTGGCTGGAGCTGGCCTTCCAGATCGTGCTGGCCGCGGTGGGCGTCTCCCTCGTCGCGGGCATGGGCAGCCGCAAGCAGCAGCCCTGACGCCGGCCGGGCGGACGGTCAGGGCCGACGGTCAGGGCCGACGAAGCCCGAGCACGACGACGCCCGCCGCACCCGCCGAGACCACGGGTGGTGGTCTCGGCCGGCGCGGCGGGCGTCCGGCGTCCCCGCGCCGGTCAGGCGATCCCGAGGTCCCGCCACGGGCTGTGCCGCGTGGCGCCGGGCTCGTCGGCGCGCGAGTACCAGCGCGCCTCCCAGCGATGACCGTCGTGCACGACGACGTCGCCGGCGCCGTACACCCAGGTGTCCGTCCAGGCCGGGAACGTCCCCGCGGGCGTGACGACCGGCGCCCCGACCTCGGCCCACGGCCCCTTCGTGGAGGCCCCGGGCTCGTCGCCGCGCGACCACCACAGCGCCTCGAAGAGCCCGCCGTCGAACACCACACGGTCGCCCTTCGTGTAGGTGGCCCTCGCCGACCACGCGGGCGCCGCGGGCGCGAGGTCGAGCCCCACGAGCAGCGGGTCGTGGTCCGACGACCGGAACGGCGTCTCGTCGTAGAGGATCGTCGCGTTGTAGTTGTACCGGCTGTACTCGTTCGCCACCGGCTCGTACGCGTTGATGTTCCAGATGTCCGTGCCGGACACCCGGTCGATCAGGCCCGGGGAGGCGAGCGCGTGGTCGAGCGAGCCGACGGCGCCGTCGAACGCGTACGTGTACTCGCCGGTGGTGGGGCCGAGGTCCGTGTAGCCGGCGTCGGTGAGGACCATGACCGGGTCCTCCTGCTCGTAGGAGTTGAGGTCGCCCACGAGCAGCACCGCGTCGGTGCCGGCGTCGTCGGCCACGTCGTCGGCGAAGGCGACCAGCGCGGTCGCCTGCCGCACGCGGGACTCGTTCGAGGCGCCCTGGCCGTCGCCGGTGTCCTTGTCGCCCGGCCAGGGGCCGGCCGACCCCTTCGACTTGAAGTGGTTGGCGATCACCACGACGTCGTCGCCCGGGTCGGCGTCGACCCCGCCTGCCGGCTGGAACACCTGCGCGAGCGGCTGGCGCGCGTTGCCGAACGCCACCGGGTCGTCGAGAATCCGCGAGGGGCCCACGGGCTCGGCGCCCGTCGTGCGGTAGACGAACGCCGTGCGGATCACGTCCTCGCTGGCCGGCAGGTCCGCCGGCGACGCGACGTACGCCCAGGTGCCGGCGCCGTCGTGCGCGTTCAGCGCGTCGACGAGGTCGGAGAGCGCCTGGTCGCGGTCCTTGCCGAAGGTCGCGGAGTTCTCGATCTCCTCGAGCGAGACGACGTCGGCGCCCAGCGCGGAGATCGCGGCGACGATCTTGGTCTGCTGCCGCTCCAGGTCGTCGGCCTGCGCGGCGCCGCGGGCGTCGCACCCGCCACGGACCGTCACCGGGTCGCCCGCGCGGTCGGTGTAGTAGGTGCACCCATCGAGCTGGTCACCCGTGGTCGTGAAGTAGTTGAGCACGTTGAACGTGCCCACCTGGAGCGTCCCACCCACGTCCTGCGGCGACGCCTCGCGCGTGTCCTCGAACGTGGCCGGCTGCACCGCGTCGGCCACGTCGGGGGTGAGCCGGTGCTGCGGCTGGAGCCCCCAGGCGTCGTAGCGGAAGTCGACGATCACGGGGCGCGTGAACGTCACGGCGGCCCCGACCCGCACCGGCTCGCCGCCTGTCAGCCACGGCAGCGGCTGGCTCGAGTTGGTGGCCGAGCTGTAGTTCGTCGACGCGCCATCGTCGAGCAGCACAGCGCGGGCCGCGTTGTCCTCGGCCTGCTCCTTCGCCTCGGGCGACCCGGGCCGGCCGACCGTCGTCGGCTGCACCAGCGGCGTGCTGCCGGCCGCGAGGCCGACGGTGCCGTAGAAGTTGGTGTCGTAGTTGTCGGTGACGGTGAAGTCGCCCTGGGGCGCGAGCAGCATGCCCTCGAGCGCCTCCCGCTCGGCTTCCGTGGCGGGCCAGGTCGTGGCCAGGGGCTCCACCGCGGCGGGCTCGTCGAGCACGGTCCACACGTCGGCGCTGACCTCCGTCAGGCCCGAATACTCGCTGACGGTGCCCGTGACCTCCACGTGGTCGCCGATCTCGAGCTGCTGCGCGGCCGCACGGGAGTAGACGAACACGGCGTCGGAGGCGCCGGGGGTGGCGTCGGCGGCGGGGTCGCCGCCGCTCCCCGCGGTCTGCAGGTACAGGCCGTCGAAGCCGCCCGTGGGGTACGTGGCGGTGACGACGCCGGCGGTCGTCACGGTCTTCCCGGCCAGCGGCGAGGTGGCGCCGGTGCCCTGGATCTCCGCGATCGTCGCGTCCTCGCCGGGGCCGGGGTCGGTGCCCGGGTCGGTGCCGCTCGCGGCCGGCGTCGGCGCCCCCGCCGCGAAGTCGGCGGCGTTGTCGGCGGTGTGCGCGTGGGCGCGGCGCGCGACCGACGTCGCGTTCGTGGTGGCGGGCGCCGGGCCGGAACCGGCCCAGGCGTTCGCGGTCGGGCCCCAGCCCACGAGGTCGACGACGTCGGCGGCCGCGGCACAGTCGGCGCCGGTGCACGATAGCCGGTCGGTGCTGCGCACGAGGGCGACCTTGGCGCCCGTGCCGGACATCGCGATCGTGCCGGTGACGTCGGGCGTGGGCAGCGCGGGCAGCGAGGTGTTCGCGCCCAGGGCCTGCGCGACGAGGTACGAGCCACGGGCGGGGATCTGGCCGCGCAGCGCGGTCTGCGCGCCGTTGGCCCAGGTGCCGGCGGCCGACGCGTACTGCACCGACCAGCCGTCGAGGGAGACGGGCTGGTCCGTCGGGTTGTACAGCTCGACGAAGTCCTGGTTGAACGGGGCGCCGCTGTTGCCGCCGCCCCCGTACACCTCGTCGATGACGACGGGCGCGGCGGGCGAGACGGCGGCGGACGCGGGCGCGGCGAGGGCCGCCCCGGCGGGCAGGACGAGCGCGGCCGTCACGGCGGCCGCGAGCGGTCCTCGGCGGCGGGCGGAACGGGGTGGGGTCACGGTGGCTCCTTTGCGGCGGACGTGCGGGTGACGTCACCCAAGCAGGACCGTGTGAACCACGGTTGAACCCCAGGTCACCGGACGCCGTCGTCCGCGACCCGGCAGCACCTGCCCGGTGCCGCCGAACGTAGCGGACGGCGCCGACACCCGCGATCGCGCGCGCGGGTCCTGCTCAGCGCCGCGGTCGCGCCGCCTGCAGCGGCAGCAGCGCGGCCAGGTCGGCACGCTCCCCCGACGCGCTCACCCGACCGGACCCGACGGCGTCGTCCCACGTCAGCCGGCCCGTGGCCAGGCCGAGCCAGGTCTCGACGTCGGTCTCCACGACGTTGGGCGGCGTCCCCCGCGTGTGCCGCGGCCCGGCGACGGCCTGCACCGCCCCGGCGGGCGGCACCCGCACCTCCACGGAGTTCCCGGGCGCGACGTCCGCCAGCTCCTCCAGGGTGAACCGCACCGCGGTGGTCACCACCGGGCGCGAGGAGTCACCCTCCAGCCACGCGGCCACGGCCGCGCGCCCCGCGGCAGGGTCGGTCCGTCGTCGAGCAGGCACGCCAGCACCCTATGCCTCGGCGCCGCCTCGTCCCGGTCGTGCACGCCTCCCCTCCGGCACGGCGTGGTCATCGCCCGTCATGGGACCGCGAGGAGGGCGCGGCCCTCAATGCGCGGCGCCCCTCGTACCAGCTCAGGTCGAGCCGGGATCGGGTTCCCTGTCGGCGCGGGCGCTGGGTGCGGTGACAGCGAAGCGCGGGTCGGCGAGTGCTTCGCGCGGACGTATCCCTCCCGAAGTGGAGGGCGCCCTGGCGCCCGTGAACGCGTCCGCGCGAAGCAGTCGCCGACCCGCGCGGAAGCACCCCCACCCACTGACCCATGCGAAGCAGTCGCCGCGGCGCACTCGCCGACCCGCGCGGAAGCAACCACGCGAGACAGCACCTAAGAAGCAGCCAGCTCCGCCCGCACCTCTTCCCGCAGCCGCCCGTGACGGGACGGCTCCGGAGCAGCAGCGAGCAGCGTCTTCGTGTAGTCGTGCTGCGGGTTGAGGATGACCTCGTCGGACGGCCCCCGCTCCACGATGTCGCCCCGGTACATGACGATGATCTCGTCGCTGAAGTGCCGGGCGGTGGCGAGGTCGTGGGTGATGTAGAGGACGCCGAGGTTCTCCTCGCGCTGCAGGCGCGCGAGGAGGTTGAGCACCCCGAGCCGGATGGACACGTCGAGCATGGAGACGGGCTCGTCGGCGACGAGGAACCGCGCGCCGGGCGCGAGGGCCCGGGCGATGGCGACGCGCTGCCGCTGCCCGCCGGACATCTCGTGGGGCCGCTTCACCGCGTAGATCTCGGCGGGCGTGAGGTTGACGCGCTCCAGCAGGTCGTGGACGGCGGTCTCGAGCCCGGCCCCGGACGCGACGCCGTGCAGGCGCAGCGGCCGCTCCAGGTGGTGACCCACGGTGTGGTACGGGTTGAGCGACGCGAACGGGTCCTGGAAGACCATCTGGACCTGGTGCCGGTAGGACGCCAGCCCCTTCCCGCGCCGCAGCACGGGGTTCCCGTCGAGCAGGATCTCCCCGGTGGTCGGGGTCTCGAGCTGGGAGATCATCTTGGCCACGGTCGACTTGCCGGAGCCGGACTCGCCGACGAGCGCGATGGTCTTGCCCGGCTCGAGGGTGAAGGACACGTCGTTGACGGCCCGCAGCTTGGTGCTCCTCATCCCGTTGCGGACCTTGAACTCCTTGACGAGGTGGCGGACCTCGAGGCTGCCGCTCATGACGCCTCCTCCTCGGGGGCGTCCTGGGAGACGCCGGTGCGGACGAACGAGCCGCGGTCGCCAGTGAGGCTCGGGAACGAGCTCAGCAGCTGCCGCGTGTACGGGTGCTGGGCCCGCGCGTAGATCGACTCGGACGTGTCGAGCTCGACGATCTCGCCGGCGCGCATGACGGCGATGCGGTCGCTGATCTCGAGCAGCAGGGGCAGGTCGTGCGTGATGAACACGACGGCGAAGTTGAACCGCTCGCGCAGCCGCATGATCTCGCGGAGGATGCCGCGCTGGACGACGACGTCGAGCGCCGTCGTCGGCTCGTCCATGATCATGACCTGCGGGCTGAGCGCCATGGCCATCGCGATCATGACGCGCTGGCGCATGCCGCCGGAGAGCTCGTGGGCGAAGCTGTCGAGGCGCGTGGGGTCGACGCCGACGAGCTCGAGCAGCTCGGCGGACCGTTCGGCCCGCTCCTTCTTGCCCATCTGCGGCCGGTGGGTGGTGAGCACGTCGCCGAGCTGCTTGCGGATGCTGATGACCGGGTTGAGCGAGTTCATCGCGCCCTGGAACACCATGGAGACCTTGTCCCAGCGGAACGCCCGGAGCGAGTCGCCGGTGAGGCCGACGACGTCGATGTCGGTGCCGTTCGCGTCGTGGAACGTGACCTCGCCGGAGCGCAGGATCGCCGGCGGCTTGAGGAGCCGGTTGAGGCCGTAGGCGAGGGTCGTCTTGCCGCAGCCGGACTCGCCGGCGAGGCCGAGGATCTCGCCGCGGTGCAGCGTCAGCGAGACGTCCTGGACGGCGCGGACGGGCGGGTCGACCTCGTACTCGATGGAGACGTGCCGGGCGGTGAGGACCGGCTCGAGGCCGGCGACGTGCTCGGCGTGGGTCGCGGAGCTCAGCGGGCCCGTGGTGGTGGCGGTGGTCATACGTCGACCCTCTCCTTCTGGCCGGGCGAGTCCTGCGGGTCGGTCGGGGCGTCGTCGCCCGCGGGAACGGCGGCCGTAACGGGCTCGGCTGCGCCGCGCCCGAGCTTGTCCCGACCGGCCTTGCGGGCCTCGCGCACGCTCTTGGCGGCGGCCGGCGCGAGGCGCAGCTTCGGGTTGACGATCTCGTCGATGGCGAAGTTGACGAGCGACAGGCCGGTGCCGAACAGCGCGATCAGCAGGCCCGGCGGGACGAACCACCACCAGGCGCCGCGGGAGAGCGCGCTGCCGCCCTGCGCCTCGTTGAGCATGGTGCCCCACGTGATCTGGCCGTTGGGCCCGAGGCCGAGGTAGGACAGGCCGGCCTCGCCGAGGATCGACAGGATGATGGCGAACAGGAACTGCGACGCCAGCAGGGGCAGCAGGTTGGGCAGCACCTCGACGAGGATGATCCGCGGGGTCTTCTCGCCGGCCACGCGGGCGGCGGAGACGTAGTCGCGCACGCGCAGCGAGCGGGCCTGGGAGCGCAGCACGACCGCCCCGCCGGCCCAGCCGGTCACGCCGAGGATCAGGGCCACCAGCAGCGTGCTGCGCACCTGGAGGTAGCTGGCGATCACGATCATCAGCGGCAGGCCGGGGATGACGATCATGATGTTGGTGATCAGCGAGAGGACCTCGTCGGTCCAGCCGCGCATGTAGCCGGCGATGACGCCGAACAGGAGCGCCAGCACGATGGCGATGAGGCCGGCGGTCACGCCGACCAGCAGCGAGCCGCGGGCACCCTCGGCGAGCTGCGCGAGGACGTCGTAGCCGAGGCTCGTGGTGCCGAGCCAGTGGCCCGGCTGCGGCGGCAGCATCGGGTCGTTGGCGGAGCTGTGCGGGTCCTGCGTGAGGAACGGCCCGACGATCGCGAAGAGCAGGATCGCGCCGATGAGGACGAGCCCGGCGATCAGCTTGCCCGACATGGAGGGCAGCATCTGGCGGAGCGCGGACTTCTTCACGGGAGCCGCGGCGGCGGCCGTCGTCGTGTCGGGTGTCTGGGTATCAGTCATTGTGGCGCGTCCTCGGGTCCAGGAAGCCGTAGATGAGGTCCATGAGGAACAGCGCCGCGAGGACCGCGAGCGTGATGACGAGGAAGACCCCCTGCATCAGCGCGTAGTCGTTGTTGCGGACGGCCGTGATCATGAGCTTGCCGACGCCGGGGTAGGTGAAGACCTGCTCCATGACGAGCGAGCCGGCGACGACGAAGCCGAGGGAGACGCCGAACCCGGCGAGCGACGGCAGGGCCGCGTTCCGCATCGCGTAGGTGGTGAACACCCGGCGGGGCCGCAGGCCCTTGGCCTCGGCGGTGGTGACGTAGTCCTCCGACAGGGTGGAGACCATCATGTTGCGCATCCCGAGCAGCCAGCCGCCGACCGACGAGATCACGATCGTCAGCGCGGGGAGGAACGCGTGGTAGAGCACGGAGCCGACGAAGGCCCAGCTCCACTCGGGACCGTTGAAGTGGAAGACGTCGTAGGCGCCGATGATCGGGAACCACTGCAGGTTCACGGCGAACACGAAGATGAGGACGAGTGCCACCCAGAAGTACGGCAGCGACTGCAACATCGTGGTGCTGGGGACGAGGCTGTCCACCCACGTGCCGCGCTTCCAGCCGGCGAACGCGCCGAGCCCGATGCCCAGCACGAACGAGATGATCGTGGCGGTGCCGACCAGGCCGAGGGTCCACGGGATCGCGTCGCCGATGAGCTCGGTGACGGGCGTCGGGAAGTTGGTGATGGAGACGCCGAGGTTGCCGGTGAGGACGTTCTTCCAGTACGTGAGGTACTGGTCCCACAGGGACTGGTTCTCGGCGGCGCCGAGGAGGAGCCGGATGCTGTTCTCGGTGCCCGCCGGGATGCCTCCGGCGCGCTGCAGCTTGGCCATGAGGATGTCGAACGGGTCACCCGGCAGCAGGCGCGGGATGAAGAAGTTCAGCGAGATCGCGGCCCACAGCGTGACTGCGTAGAAGGCGATCCGCCTCAGGTAGAACTTCATGGGGTCGGGCCGCCCTTCGGGTTCGCGGGCATGCGGCTCCTCCTCGTTGGTGCGTCACGTCGTCGTGGTGCTGGTGGTGCAGGGCGCGGGTGCGCCGGACCGGGCGACCGACGGGCGGGCCCGCCGGTCACCCGGTCTGGTGGGTCGACTACTCGGCGCCGCCGAGCTTGCCGAGGATGACGCCCGAGGACGGGCCCTGCCACGACGGCGGGAACATGTACATGTCGTCGTCGGTGGGCCAGCCGGAGTAGGCCGTCGTGTTGAAGAACGTCTGCGACGCGTTCACGACCAGCGGGATGTACGGCAGGTCCTCGACGATGTGCTCCTGGACGGTGGCGTAGGCGTCCTTCTTGGCGGCCTCGTCGTTCGTCTCGGAGGCGGCCTGGACGGCCGCGTTCACGTCGTCGTTGTCGTACCGGGAGAAGTTCCACTCGCCGGGCTCGAGGGCCTTGCCGACCTTCTGGGTGTAGTCGCCGGTGAACCACTCGCGGTAGATCTGGAACGGGTCGGCGATCGAGGTGCCGACGACGCCGCCCATGATGAGCTCGAACTCGCCGGAGACGCGGGCGTCGGCGAACTCGTTCCACGAGATGGTGGACGCGGTCACCTTGATGCCGGCCGCCTTGGCCTGCTCCTCGATGAGCTTTGCGGCGCTGTTGTAGTCCGTCCAGCCGTCGACCGACGTGAGCGTCAGGTCGATCGCCTTGCCGTCCTTGCCGTAGAAGCCCTTGTCGTCCTTGGTGTAGCCGGCGTCCTCGAGGATCTTCGCGGCGGCCGCGGCGTCCGCGGTCTGCGGCGACTCCTTGGGCATGCCGTCGGCGATCCACTTGTCGTCGCGCCCGAGCAGGGCGAACGTCGGCGAGATCTCCTTGGCGAGGCCGACGAAGGCCTTGTCGTTGATCGCCTTGCGGTCGATCGCGACGTTGAGGGCCTGGCGGACGGCGACGTCCGTCTGGTCGCCCTCGCAGCCGAGGTCGACGTTGGCGCAGGTGTACAGCACGGTCGGGTCGACCGGGGTGTTCACGTAGCCGTACGCACCGGTCGACGTGACGCGGTCCGGGTCGGGGACGAACATCGTCGACCAGTCGATCTGGCCGGTGGTGAGCAGGTCCTCGGCGGACTGGTTCTGGTCGATGCCGACGTACCGCAGCGAGGCGACCTTCGGGGTGCCGCCCCAGTAGTTCGGGTTGGCCTTGGCGGTGTAGGCCGCGTTCGAGGTGCTGTCCACCATGTACGGGCCGGTGCCGACGGGCTTCTCCGCGTTGGCCCAGGCCACCAGGCCCTCGAGCGCGTTGCCCTCGGCGTCCTTGCCGGAGTCCTTCTCGTGCTCGGCGAAGACGTGCTCCGGCACGATGTAGGTGCTGCCGAGGATCGCGAACTCGTTGGCGTAGGCCGGGTCGTCGAACGAGAAGACGACCGTGGACTCGTCCTTCGCGACGGCGTCCTTGAGGTACACGGGCTTGGCGGTGGCGTTGGTGAACGAGTAGACGACGTCGTCGGCGGTGAACGCCTCGCCGTCGTTCCACGTCACACCCTGGCGGATCTTGACCGTGAGCTCGGTGCCGTCCGCGTTCCACTCGTAGGACTCGGCCAGCATCGGCGTCGGGTCCACGTCCTGGAGCTTGTTGAAGGCGAAGAGCGTCTCGTAGATGCCGCCGTTGGCGAGGTGGAGCACGCCCACGGCGTAGGGGTTGAAGTTGGCCGTGATCGGGGTCTGGGAGCCGGCCCAGATCACGAGCTCGCGGTCGGTGGCCTTGCCCTCGGCCGCGGGGGCGCTCGAGGAGCTCCCGTCCTTGTTGCCCTCCCCGTCGCCACCGGAGCACCCGGCGGCCAGGAGGGTCACGCTCGTGAGGGCAGCGGCCGCCATCAGCCACCGGCCTCGCGTCGTACGTCGGTTCATCGTGGGTCCTTCCGGAAGGCGACGCGTCGTCACGCCGCGGTGGTACCGCAATGGCCGTAGGGCAGGAACCTTAACGAATACATCGGGGTGGTCCGCTAGGGGTTGAATCGTTATAAGGCAGGAGTGTTATCAAAACGTCACCTCGTGCGGTCACGACGCCGACGACCGGGCCGGCCTCACGTCTCGGCCCGCTGTCTCGTCGGGACGGTGGACGACCACGAGGACCACTCAGGACGGAGCCCACCATGACCGCGACACAGGACCACCCCGCCGAGATCCGGCGACGGCTCGGGTCGATCGCCGACGCCCTGCGCGCCAAGGACCTCGACGTGCTGCGCGACCTCTACGCGGACGACGTCGTGTCGTTCGACGTCGAGCCGCCCCTGCAGCACGTCGGGATCGACGCCAAGCTGCGCAACTGGACGCGGGTGTTCGACACCTTCGCCACGGTCGACTACGAGCTGCGCGACCTCACCCTCACCGTCGACGACCGCGTCGCCTTCGGGCACGCGTTCGGCCGGCTCAGCGGCACCCTCGCCGACGGCACGGCCGTGGGCGGCATGTGGGTGCGCGGGACGTTCGGCCTGCGCCGCGACGGCGACCGCTGGGTGGTCGCGCACGACCAGGTCTCGGTGCCGCTCGACGTGCGCACCGGCGCCGGGATCACCGACCTCGAACCCTGACCGACGGCCGCCCGGCCGGGGCGGCCGGCGTCGGTGCCGCGTCAGGGCAGCGTCAGGGCAGCGTCAGGGCACGGTGAACAGCACCCGCCGCTCGGGGACGGACGCCGCGGCGAGGGTCGCCCGGACGCGCTCGCCGAGGGGCAGGTCGGCGCCGTCGACGCGCGCCCGGACCGCAGGCTCGGTCAGCATCATCTCGCCGCGCTGCACCCCGCCCTCGGCGTCGCCCTTCGCACCGCGCACGTCCACGACGACGCCGTCGAACCCCTCGCCCTCGCGGCCCGCCAGCAGCGCCGCCTCGACGATGTCGACGCTGCCGCGCTCGAACGCACCGGCCGTGCGGGACGCCGCCGCCATCGTCTCGGGCAGGGCGGGCAGGGCGTCGGCCACCCAGGCCGGCACCTCCCGCCCCGCGCCGTGCGCGAGGCACACCTCGGTGGCGTAGCGGTCGGCGAGCCGGCGCAGCGGCGCGGTGACGTGGGCGTACTCGGCGGCGATCGCCGCGTGCCGCGCGTCGGCCGGGAGCGGTACCGGCGCCCCGCCGTCGGGCCCCGGCACCCCGAATGCCAGGTAGCCCGCGCCGCGGAAGAGCGACGTCGCCTCGGAGAGGAACGCCGCGTGGGCCGGGCGGCGCGACTCCAGCGTGGGCACGAGCTGCGCGTACGAGACGTCGTCCGACCAGTCGATGCCCAGCGCGGCGGCGGTGCGCCGCAGCCGCGCGACGTCCCGGTCGTCGGCGGGCGGCAGAGTGCGGAACAGGCCCACCCCGGCCTCGCGCATCATCGCGGCCGCGGCGATGCCGGTGAGGAGCGAGATCTGCGCGTTCCACCCCTCCACGGGCAGCGTGCGGCGCAGCTCGAGGGCGAACGTGCCGTCCTCGTGCGGCACGATCTCCTGCTCGGGCACCTCCAGCGACACCCCGCCGCGGTCGCGCTCGCGCGCCTGGCGCAGCCGCCCGACGTCGGCCAGCAGGGCCAAGGAGTCGGACGCCGTGCCGGCGTCGAGCTGGGCCTGCGCCTCGCCGTAGGTGAGGCGGGCCCGGGAGCGGACCGTCGCGCGCGTCACCGAGGTGCTGGTGATCTCGCCCTCCGCGTCCAGCCCGATCGTCCACAGGACGGCGGGCCGGTCCTCGTCGGGCAGCAGGCTGGCGGCGCCCTCGGACAGGACGGGCGGGTGCAGCGGCGTGCGCACGTCCGGGCCGTAGACCGTGGTGCCGCGCCGGTGGGTCTCGGCGTCGAGCGCGCCGCCCGGGGCCACGAAGGCGGCGACGTCCGCGATGGCGTAGCGCACGATGTAGCCGCGGCCGGACGACGCGACGTGGACCGCCTGGTCGAGATCCATGGAGCCCGGCGGGTCGATGGTCACGAGCTCGACGTCGCGCCGATCCTGCCGCGCCTGGCCGCCGTCGACCGACGAACCGCCGCCCTTCGCGGCCTCCTGCGCCTCGTCGCGGACCGCGGCGGGGAACATTGCGGGCAGCCCCACCTCGGCGCGGAGTGCGGCGAGGGCGTCCGCGACCTCGGCCGGGCCGGCATGGGCGAGATGGAGCTGACGCGTCGGCACGGCTCGACGGTAACGGCGCGCCGTCGGGGCCGCGCGGCGAGCGGCCGCCGCACCGGTATGGCGTGCGTCCCGTTTTCGACAGGCTCCGCCGCGGCCAGATATCTTGATGTCAAACAATCTCTCGTCCATCACTGCCCTGCCTAGGGAGCATCGCCGCATGACCACCGAGTCCCGGCCCGAGGCCGCCACGATCATCTACACGCACACCGACGAGGCGCCGCTGCTCGCGACGTACTCGTTCCTCCCGATCGTCGAGGCGTACGCCGCCCAGGCCGGGGTCACGCTCGAGACGCGCGACATCTCCCTCGCCGGTCGCATCCTGGCCCAGTTCCCGGAGCGCCTGAGCGACGACCAGCGCATCGGCGACGCCCTCGCCGAGCTGGGCGCGCTGGCCACCACCCCCGAGGCCAACATCATCAAGCTGCCGAACATCTCGGCCTCCCAGCCGCAGCTCAAGGCCGCGATCGCCGAGCTGCAGGGCCAGGGCTACGACGTGCCCGACTACCCCGAGGACCCGCAGACCGACGCCGAGAAGGACGTGCGCGCCCGGTACGACAAGGTCAAGGGCTCGGCCGTCAACCCCGTGCTGCGCGAGGGCAACTCGGACCGCCGCGCGCCCGCCTCGGTGAAGAACTACGCCAAGGCGCACCCGCACCGCATGGGCGCCTGGTCGGCGGACTCGAAGACGAACGTCGCGACGATGAGCTCCGGCGACTTCTTCTCCCACGAGAAGTCGGTCGTGATCCCCGCCGACGACACCCTGACGATCCGCCTGGTCACCCCGGCCGGCTCGACCGTGCTCAAGGACGGCCTGAAGGTCGAGGCCGGCGAGGTCGTCGACGGGACGTTCATGTCCGTCGCGGCGCTGAACACCTTCCTCGCGGAGCAGGTCGCCCGCGCCAAGGCGGAGGGCGTGCTGTTCTCCGCGCACCTCAAGGCCACGATGATGAAGGTCTCCGACCCGATCATCTTCGGCCACGTCGTGCAGGCGTTCTTCCCGGCGTTGTTCGAGCAGTACGGCGACCAGCTCAAGGCCGCGGGCATCTCCCCCAACGACGGCCTCGGCGGCCTCCTCGCCGCCGTCGACACGCTGCCCGACGGCGCCGCCATCAAGGCCGCCGTCGAGCAGGGCCTGGCCGACGGCCCGGCGCTCGCCATGGTCGACTCCGACCGCGGCATCACCAACCTGCACGTGCCGTCCGACGTCATCATCGACGCCTCCATGCCCGCGATGATCCGCGGCGGCGGCCACATGTGGGGCCCTGACGGCAAGGAGCACGACACGCTCGCCGTCATCCCTGACTCGTCGTACGCGGGCGTCTACCAGACCGTCATCGACGACTGCCGCGCGAACGGCGCCCTCGACCCGGCCACGATGGGCTCCGTGCCCAACGTCGGCCTCATGGCCAAGAAGGCCGAGGAGTACGGCTCGCACGACAAGACGTTCGAGATCCCCGCCGACGGCACCGTCGAGGTCGTGAACGCGGCCGGCGACGTGCTGCTGAGCCACGACGTCCAGGCCGGCGACATCTGGCGCGCCTGCACCACCAAGGACGTCGCCATCCGCGACTGGGTCAAGCTCGCCGTCAACCGCGCCCGCGCCACCGGCTCCCCCGCCGTGTTCTGGCTCGACGCGCAGCGCGGCCACGACGCGCAGCTCATCGCCAAGGTCGAGGAGTACCTGGGCGACCACGACACCGAGGGCCTCGACATCCACGTCATGGCGCCGGCCGAGGCGACGGCATTCTCCCTCGCGCGCATCCGCCAGGGCCTGGACACCATCTCGGTGACCGGCAACGTGCTGCGCGACTACAACACGGACCTGTTCCCCATCCTCGAGCTGGGGACGTCGGCCAAGATGCTGTCCGTCGTGCCGCTGATGAACGGCGGCGGGCTCTTCGAGACCGGCGCCGGCGGCTCCGCCCCGAAGCACGTGCAGCAGCTGCTCGCGGAGAACTACCTGCGCTGGGACTCGCTCGGCGAGTTCTTCGCGCTGGCCGCGTCGTTCGAGCACCTGGCCACGGCCACCGGCAACGCGCGCGCCCAGGTGCTCGCGGACACCCTCGACCGCGCCACGGGCACGTTCCTCGACCAGGACAAGTCCCCGACGCGCCGCGTCGGCGGGATCGACAACCGCGGCTCGCACTTCTACCTGGCGCTGTACTGGGCCCAGGAGCTCGCCGCGCAGTCGGAGGACGCCGAGCTGGCCGCCGCGTTCGGGCCGCTGGCCGCGTCGCTCGCCGAGCAGGAGTCGACGATCGTCGCCGAGCTCGTCGGCGTGCAGGGCTCGCCCGCCGACATCGGCGGCTACTACCGCCCCGACGCGGCCAAGGCCGCCGCGGTGATGCGCCCGTCCGCCACCTTCAACACGGCGCTCGAGGCCCTGTAGCGCCGAGGTAGTCCGGAATCTCGCGAGGTAGTTCGAAAATCGCCGAGGTAGTTCCCCCGGGGTGGTCCGACCTCCTAGGGGGAACTACCTCGGCGTGCTACCAGGACCAGCCGCGGGAGCTGAGCTCCAGCTCCTCGCGCAGCCGCTCCGCGGACTCGGCGCGCTCGCCGGCGCGCACCGGCAGGTCGACGACGCTCAGCCCGGCGAGGCGGCACGCCTCCCGGAGCAGGGCGTCGTACGCCGACTGCGCCGCGCGGGAGTGGTGCGCACGCGCGTACACCTGCGGGTCGTCGTCGATGGCGCGCAGTTCGCGCGAGAGCTCACCCAGGCGCACCTGGACGGTCAGCGTCAGGAGCGGGTCGGACGCGAGGTCCCGACGGCGGCGCGACCGCCGCTCGACGGCCTCCCGGTGCGCTCCCGAGCGCACCCACGACCATGCGGCGACCGTCACGAACGCCACGACCGCCACCGTCACGAGCGCCAGCTGCCACGTCATCGGAGCACCACCTCCGCACCCTTTTTCAGCCTATGCCGGGCGCGTCGCGCACGCGACAATCGGCGGCATGCCGGCGCACCGGGCCCTCGCGGCGACCATCCTCGCGGTGGTCGCGCTGCTCCTGGCGGCCTGCGGCTCCCGGGTGCCGCCGCAGTCGGCGGAGCCGCCCCTGGTGCTCGCGGCCGCCGAGGCGCTGCCGCCCGGCGCGACCGGCAGCGTCGACGTCGGCGGTCGGCCCGTCCAGGTCCACGTGCCGCCCTCGTACGACCCCGCCCGCCCGGCCCCGCTGGTCGTCGTCCTGCACGGCCTCGGCTCCGGCGCCGCCCGCGTGGACGCCGCCCTCGGGCTGCGCGACGGGGCGCTCGCGCGCGGCGTGCTCTACGCCCTGCCCGAGGGGACGGAGGGCCCCGACGGCCGGCGGTTCTGGAACGCGAGCGACGCCTGCTGCGGCGTCGACCGCGCCGGCGTCGACGACTCCGCCTACCTCGCTCTCGTGATCCGCACGCTCGGGGCCACGTACGCCGTGGACCCGGACCGGGTCGCCGTCGTCGGGTACTCGAACGGCGGGTTCATGGCCTACCGCACGGCGTGCGACCACGCCGACCTCGTGTCCGTCGCCGTGTCGCTCGCGGGGGCGATGCCCGCGGACGAGGGCGCCTGCCGTCCCTCGCGCGCGGTGACCGTCGTGCAGGCGCACGGCACCGCCGACGCCGTCATCCGCGCGGACGGCGGGGTCCGCGACGGGCACGCCTACCCGTCGGCCGCGAGGTCCGCCGCCGACTGGGCACGCCTCGACGGCTGCGACCCGGCGCCCACGGGCGCCACCGCAGGGCGCGACCTCGACGGGGCGATCCCCGAGGCCGAGACCACCGCGACGACGTGGGACGGGTGCTCGGGCGGCACCTCGGTCGAGCTGTGGTCGATCGCGGGCGCCGGGCACGCCCCCGCCCTCACCGGGACGTTCGCGACGTCGGTGCTCGACCTCGTGACGGGCGAGCGCTGAGCCGTCTGCCTGTCTGCCAGCGCCCGACCAAGGCTCGCCTGGCCTTGCTGGCGGCGCGCGGGAAGGCTCCCTAACCTGGAATGGTTCAAGAGAGCGATCGTCACCGGAAGGAAGGTTCACCCATGACCACTCCCACGATGAAGCGCATCACTCCCCGCGCCGCCGCGTCCGACACCCTCCGCGCCCACCTGCAGCGCGTGCTCGTCGCGCTGGTCGACCTGCACGTCCAGGGCAAGCAGGCCCACTGGAACGTCACCGGCCGCGGGTTCCGCGACCTGCACCTCCAGCTCGACGAGCTGGTCGACGTCGCCCGCGAGCACAGCGACGCCGTCGCCGAGCGGCTCCGCGCGCTCCAGGCCGTGCCGGACGGGCGCACCGAGACCGTCGCCACCACGACGGACCTGTCCCCGTACCCCGCTGGCCTGGTGTCCGTCGAGGACACGGTCGACGCGATCGTCGAGCGCGTGGCGCAGGCCACGGAGGTCGCGCGCGAGGTGCACGACGACGTCGACGCGGAGGACCCGACCACGGCCGACCTGCTGCACGAGATCATCACCGACCTCGAGAAGCAGGCGTGGATGATCTCGTCGGAGAACCACGAGGTCTGAGCCGGCCCGCGGGCGATCGCCCGGACCCGGTCACGACGACGGCGCGCCCCCGGTCGGGGACGCGCCGTCGTCGTTCGTCGAGGCCTGTGCCGGTCAGATCACGCCGAAGGCGATCATCGCGTCGGCCACCTTGGTGAAGCCCGCGATGTTCGCGCCGACGACGTAGTCGCCCGGGGCGTCGTACTCCTCCGCCGTGGCGAGGCAGTTGTCGTGGATGTTGGTCATGATCTCCGCGAGGCGGGACTCGGTGTGCTCGAAGCTCCACGAGTCGCGGGACGCGTTCTGCTGCATCTCGAGCGCCGAGGTGGCCACACCGCCGGCGTTGGCCGCCTTGCCCGGGCCGAACAGCACGCCGGCGTCGCGCAGGAGCCCCACGGCCTCGGGCGTCGTGGGCATGTTGGCGCCCTCCGCGACGGCGCGCACGCCGTTCGCAACGAGCTGCTTGGCGTCCGCCTCGCTGAGCTCGTTCTGCGTGGCGCACGGCAGCGCGACGTCGGTGGGGACGTCCCAGATGCTGCCGTCGGTCACGAGGCGCGCGCCCGGGCGGCGCTCCACGTAGTCCGCGACGCGGCCGCGCTCCACCTCCTTGATCTCCTTGAGGAGGTCGAGGTCGATGCCGGCCTCGTCGACGACGTAGCCGGAGGAGTCGGAGAACGTCACGACGCGGCCGCCGAGCTGCGCGGCCTTCTCGGCGGCGTAGATCGCGACGTTGCCGGAGCCGGAGACCGAGACGCGGCGGCCGTCCAGGCTCTCGCCCTGCGTGCCGAGCATGCTCTGCGCGAAGAGGACCGCGCCGTAGCCGGTGGCCTCACGACGCACGAGCGAGCCGCCCCAGGTGAGGCCCTTGCCGGTGAGCACGCCGGACTCGTAGCGGTTGGTGATCCGCTTGTACTGCCCGAACAGGTACCCGACCTCGCGGGCGCCCACGCCGATGTCGCCGGCCGGCACGTCCGTGTACTCGCCGATGTGGCGGTACAGCTCGGTCATGAACGACTGGCAGAACCGCATGACCTCGCCGTCCGAGCGGCCGCGCGGGTCGAAGTCGGAGCCCCCCTTGCCGCCGCCGATGGGCAGGCCGGTGAGCGCGTTCTTGAAGATCTGCTCGAAGCCGAGGAACTTCACGATCCCCAGGTAGACCGAGGGGTGGAAGCGCAGGCCGCCCTTGTACGGGCCGAGGGCCGAGTTGTACTCGACGCGGAAGCCGCGGTTGATCCGCACGCGGCCGGTGTCGTCGACCCACGGCACGCGGAAGATGATCTGCCGCTCGGGCTCGCAGATGCGCTCGAGGACCGCCGCCTCCACGTACTGCGGGTTCTTGCGCAGCACCGGGCCCAGCGACTCGAAGACCTCGCGCACGGCCTGGTGGAACTCCACCTCGCCGGGATTGCGCCGCAGCACCTCGGCGAACACTGGCTGCAGACGGTCTTCCATCGGGGCTCCTCCCGGTCGGTGGGGACGCGCCCGCGGGCCCGGGAGGGCGGCACGGCACACGCACGACCTTCGCAGGGTAGCCGACCGGCGAGACGCCATCTCACGCGGCGAGACGGCGCGATCCGGTCCCCGGAGGCCCGTGGTGCGATCTCTCGCGCCGACCGGGCAGGTGACGCGAGAGTTCACGTCGTCGAAGGCCTTCGACGACGGAAGCCCCACGTGGCGCGCGTCTCATCCGCGGCCCGCCTCATCCGTTCGGATGAGGCCGCCGTCCCCGGCCGTGCGATGCCTCGGCCGTCCGCGGCGTCGCACGCTGGACGCCGGAGCCGAGACGCGGCTCGTGGAAGCAGTCAGGAGAGCTCGATGAACAAGCGACTCGTCGCCACCGTCACCGCCGCCGCGGCCCTCGGCGGCCTGGGCCTGGTCGGCGCCCAGCCGGCCCTCGCGCAGGGGGACGTCGACCACGGGCGCCCCGCCTCGTACGCGCTCACCGGCGACCCCGAGGGCAGCCGGTTCGAGGGCATCGGCGCCGACCAGCGCCGCGGCACCTTCTACGTCAGCGAGGTCACCGGCGGCGAGATCCATCGCGGCGACGTGCGCGACGGCCGGACCAAGGAGTGGCTGCCCGAGGGCGCCGACGGCCGCACCACGGCGCGCGGCATCACCGTGGACGCCGCGGGGAACGTCTACGTCGCCGGCGGCCCGAACGGTCTCACGGGCGACCGCCCCGACCTGTGGGTGTACTCGCCCGAGGGCGACCTGCTCGCCGCGCTCCAGGTGCCCGCCGACGAGGCGTTCCTCAACGACGTCGCGATCGGCCCGGACGGCGCCGCCTACTTCACCGACTCCAACGACCCCCGCATCTACCGCGTCGCGCAGGGGGCGGACGGCTGGGAGGCCGAGGTCTGGGCCGACGCCACCGGCACGGTCGAGCGCCAGGAGGGCTTCAACCTCGGCGGCATCGTGCTGTCGGCCGACCGCAGCGCGTTCGTCGTCGCGCAGGGCAACACGGGCGACCTGTGGCGCTTCGGGCTCGACGGCTCGGTCCGCGCGATCGACACCGGTGCCGCGGACCTCGTGAACGCCGACGGCCTCGTGCGGCAGGGCAACCGCCTCACCGTGGTGCGCAACTTCGACCACGCGATCGCCACGCTGCGGCTGTCCGCCGACGGATCGCAGGCCCGCTACCTCGGCCAGCAGGACACCGACCCGACCAAGGTCTTCACCACGGCCAAGGAGCTCCGCGGGCGCGTCCTTTTCGTCGAGAGTGAGTTCGGCGACGGCCCCGCCACCCCGCCCTACCAGGTGACGACGAACCCCTTCGCCGGCTGACCCGCTACCCCACTGCCCAGAACGCTGTGAGCGGGCGTTTGGCCCTGTTTCGCCTCCGAAACAGGGCCAAAC
>NZ_JBHWYY010000065.1:0-22598 GCF_042728595.1 Isoptericola sp. NPDC060185
GTTGTGCACGGTATTAGGTCTCAGAACGTGCACAACCGCCTGTTCGGCGTCACGGGGTCGTCAGGCCGGGGCGTACCTCTTCACGACACGGCTCACCGTCGAGGGCGACACCTCGACCTGCTCGGCGATCTCGCGGTGCGTCAGGCCGTCGCCGGACAGCTCGACGATGCGGCGGTCTCGGTCCGACGCGGGCAGGGCGTCCGCCTCCTGCGGAGCCGCCGGCTCCGCGGGGGCGCCGTGCGACGTGAGGAACGCGGACCGCTCCGCGAGCGCACCGCCCAGGGCGGGGTCGAGCCCGGGGTCGGACTGCCGCAGCAGGTCGAACACCTCGACCCGGCGGGTGTGCCCGGTCTCCGGCAGCGGCTCGCGCGTGCCCGGCAGCCCGGCCTCCGCCTCGACGTCCGCGGGCCGCGGGACGACGTCGGCGGCGACATCCTCGGCGGCCCGCTCGTCCGCGGCCCGTTCGTCCGTGAGGTGGGGGGTGACGCCTGCGGCCGGGTCGTGACCGAGGTCCTCGCGCGGGTCGTCGAACCAGGCCTCGACGGTGACGTCAGCCGCGCCCTCGGCGCGGGGCTCGCCGGCCTCCACCGTGGGGATCACGCCGGTGAGCGCCGCCTCGAACTCGTCGGCGAAGGTCGCGTCCGCGGGGCCCCCGTCGGTCCGGGTCACCACCGGCACCTGACCGGGCTGCTGCGCGGGCGCGGTGACCGCGGCCCCGCTGACCCCGACCGGCTGAGCCGTGGCGGCGAGGGCGGCGAGCGACGGCGCGGCGGGGGCGGCCGAGCGCGCCGCCCGCGACCCGCCGGCGGACCCGCGGCTGACGCCGCGCTCGACGGAGCTGGCGCCGATCAGGTCGAGCCGGTTGCCGTGCCGCTCGGCGGCCTCGAGCCGCTCCACCCACACCTGCATGCGCCGCTCGAAGTCCTCGACCGTCAGCAGCTTGAGGGCCGCGTCCCGCGCCGCGCGCTGGCGGCGGTGCGCCACGCGCACCTTGCGCATGCCGGCGTGGTTCCCGGTGCTGTCGAGGCGGGCGTCGCGCCACACCTCGAGCGCGGTGACGTACTGGTGCACCCGGTGCTCGCGGCGGCGCTCGTCGAGGGTGTGCCCGGTGACGAGGTGCCGCTCGCCCACGAGGGCGAGGTGCCACATGAGCGCGGCGACCAGCGGCGGCACGAACCGGAACGCCACCATGTAGGGCATGCTGGCGTCGGGCACGGCGATCTCGTGCAGGGCCGCGAACATGCCGGACGTGCCCGACAGGATCCAGGTCAGGGTGAGGAGAACGCCGTACGGGCGGCCCTCGAGGGCGGCGTTGCGCGCCATGAGGGCGACGGCCACGAGGGAGACCTCGAGGAAGCCGGCGAGGGCGTACGCCTCGGCCGGCGACATGCCGGCCACCTCGAGGCCGAAGAGCACCATGCCGCTGTAGGCCAGGGCGGTCGCGATGGTGGCGGCGACGACGACCGCGACCATCGGCAGATGCCGACCGCGGTAGCGCACCGTGGTCCGGGCGGGGCCCGGGGTGTCGGTCGTCGGGTCGTGCTGGGTCACGTCGCTCCTCCGGGGTCGCTGATCTGCGCAGACGTCAGATCTGCGCATATATCAGCATTCGGACGATCCAGGCGTCAACGACACAGCGGGTGAACCGTCAGCCCTTGACCGCTCCCCCGAGGCCGGCGCCGCGCAGGAACAGCCGCTGGAACCCGAGGAACATCGCCACGGGGAGCACGGTCGCGATCGCGAGCGACGCGAGGAAGACGCCCAGGTCGGTCGACGCCTCGATGGCGGGCAGCCGCACGGACAGCGGCTGGATCTCCGGGTCCTTGAGCACCAGCAGGGGCCAGAGGAAGTCCTTCCACGACGCGATCACGGCGAACACGGAGACGACGCCGAGGATGGGCTTGGACATGGGCAGCACCACCGACCAGAACAGCCGGTAGGGGCCGGCGCCGTCGACCCGCGCCGCCTCGAAGACCTCCCGGGGCAGGGAGTCGAAGAAGCGCTGCACCAGCAGCACGTTGAACGCGCTGGCGCCGGCCGGCAGCCACACGGCCCAGAAGCTGTCGACCAGGGACCGTCCGAGCAGCGGCGGGTCGAGGATCGTCAGGTACAGGGGCACGAGGAGCACGACGGCGGGCACGAACATCGTGGACAGCACGAGCGCCTGCACGACGCGGCCGTAGCGCGGGCGCAGCACCGACAGGGCGTAGCCGCCCGTCGTCGCGACCACGATCTGCACGAACCAGGACCCCACGGCCAGCCACACCGTGTTCATGAAGTAACGGCTGATCTGCACGTCGTTCCACGCCCGCTCGAGGTTCTCCCACGCGATGCCGTGCGGGAAGACCGCCATCGGCGTGCGGAGGATGTCCTGGGTGGGCGTGACCGCGAACTTCGCCAGGAGCAGCATCGGCCCGAGGCCCACGATGACGAGCAGCAGGAGCAGCAGCACGTGCGTGCCGCCCATCCCCCACCGCACGGCCGGGCGGCGCCAGTCGGGCGCGGACAGCGCGCCGCGGTCGCCGTCGTCGGACGGGGTGGCGGCCCGACGACGGCGCGAGGTTCGCGACGGGGCCGGGCGGTCGGGGGTGGTGAGGGTCATGACGTGCTCCAGGACCGCGTGAGCCGGAAGTAGAGGACCGAGAAGACGGCGAGGACGCCGGCGAGCATGAGCGAGAGCGCCGTCGCGGCGCCGTAGTCGCCGCCGAGGCTGTTCTGGAACGCGTACCGGTAGATGAGCAGCAGCACGGTCACCGTGGCGTTGTTCGGCCCGCCGCCGGTGAACAGGTACGGCTCGAGGAACACCTGCGCCGTGCCGATGACCTGCAGGATCAGGGTGATGAACAGGACCCCGCGCAGCTGCGGCAGCGTGACGTGCCAGATCTTGCGCCACAGGCCGGCACCGTCTACCTCGGAGGCGTCGTACAGCTCGGCGGGCACGCTCGTCAGGGCGGCGAGGTAGATGATCACCGTGCCGCCCGCGCCGGCCCAGGTCGCCGCGAGCACGAGCGACGGCATCGCCCACGACGCGTCCTGCAGCCACGGGTACGGGCCGAGCCCCACCCAGCCGAGGACCGTGTTGAACACGCCGGTGGGCCCGCCCTTGTAGAAGAACTTCCACAGCAGGACGGCGACGACGGGCGGCACCACGACGGGCAGGTACGCGAGCGCGGAGTACAGCCCGCGCCCGCGCCGCACCTCGCGCATGAGCACGGCCGCGACCAGCGGCACGGGGTACCCGAACAACAGCGCGAGGAACGCGAAGTACAGGGTGTTCTTCACGGCCTTCCACAGCAGCGGGTCGGCCAGGACGTGCCGGAAGTTGTCGAGCCCGACGAACGTCGGGTCGGTGACGAGGTTCGTCTCCTGCACGCTCATGATCACCGCGCGCACGATGGGGAACCAGGAGAAGACGCCGAAGATCACCAGCAGCGGCAGCAGGAAGACGAGGCTGTGCAGCCCGCCGCCGCGCAGCCACGACGCGGGGCCCCGGCGCGGGCGGCCGGTGCCGGCCGCCCGCGCGGGTGCGGCGAGGTCGCCGCGAGGAGAGGAGGTGGTGACGGTCACGGTCAGCCCTGGTCGAGCAGCGCCTGGGCCTGCGTGTCCGCGTCGGCGAGCAGGGCGTCGATGTCGGCGCCCTTGTCCGTGAGGACGGCCTGCACGATCGGGTCGAGCAGCGCGTAGACCTCCTGCGTCTTCTGCGACGGCTCGCCCGCCAGCGGCAGGTCGAACATCGTGTCGGTGAACGCCGTCATCTGGTCGAGCGGGACGTTCACGTAGTCCGCGATCCACTTCTGGTTCTGCTCGTACTGCTCCTTCGAGAACATCGGCAGCACGGGCGTGCCCACCGGCTGGTCGTTCTTCGCGAGGGTCTCGGCGTCGGCGACGGCGCGGTCCTCGTCCACCAGCTTGTCGAGGTAGAAGAAGTCGATCCACTTGATCGCGGCGTCCTTGACGGCGTCGTCGACACCCGCAGGCACGCCCGCGAGGGTGCCACCGGTGAGGGTCGCGGCCTCCGGCGCGTCGGACAGCGGGATCGGCGCGAGGCCGTACGTGTCCGGGTCGACGGCGTTGGTCTGCACCAGGGACGTGTAGATGTCGGAGCCCGACGTGAACATGCCCACCTGGCCGGCCGCGAACTCCTGGTTGATGCTCCCCCAGTCGAGCAGGAAGTTGCCTCCCATGGAGTTGTCTTCCCACCGCAGGTCGTGGAGGAACTGCAGGGTCTCCTTGGTGCCCGCGTTGTCGAGGGTCGCCGTGGCCTTCTGGTCCGCGTCGACCTCGACGGTGCGGCCGCCGCGCGCGACGGTCTGCGCGGTGAGCTGCCATCCGCCCGTGTTGTTCTGCGTCATCGTGGCGTAGCCGGCCACGCCGGGGTTCGCGTCGGCGATCTTCTTCGCGTACTCGCGCACCTGCTCCCAGGTGGTGGGCGGGCTGTCGGGGTCGAGGCCCGCCGACTCGAAGAGCTGGCGGTTGTAGTGCAGCGCCACCGGGTAGGCGTTCTTCGCGGGGATCGCGTAGACGTGCCCGTCCTCGCCGGTGCCGGACTCGAGGATGGTCGGGTTGAACTGGTCCGCGTACGGCAGCGCCCGGAACTGGCTGTCCATGTCGGCGAGCTGGCCGTTCTCCACGAGCCCCTGCGCGTCGGTGAACGGGATCTCGAAGACGTCGGGCAGCGTGCCGCCGGCGAGCTGGGCGGCGAACGTCGTCGCCTTCCACTCGTACTCCTCGGGCTGGACGTCGATGTCGGGGTTCGCCTTCTCGAACTCCGCGACCTGGTCCTCGAAGGCGGCGATCGCCTCCTCCGTGGACCCGGGCAGCAGGGAGACCACCGAGAGGGTGACCTGCCCCGCCGAGTTGGTGCTCTCGTCCTTCGGGTCGCCCCCGCCGGAGCACGCGGCGAGCGCGCCCGTGGTGAGCGCGCCGACCAGGATGAGGGCGGCCGGCTTTCGTGTGGACTTCATCGTCACTCCTTCTCGAGGAACCATCGGTGGAACCGCGGGTGGTGCTGCTCGGACGGGCAGGTGCTCACGGTCGGAACCAGACCGCGTGGTCGGTGGGGACCTGGCCGAGGGGCTCGCGGGGGTCGCCGCTGTGCAGCACGACGGCGGCGCCGCGCGGCAGCGGGACGGGCTCGGGCCCGAGGTTCACGACGCACACCAGCGCGTCGTCCCCCGCGGCGCCCCGGGCGAAGGCGAGGACGTCGTCGCCGACGGCGGCGCCGTCCACGGCGTCGAGCCAGCGCAGGCCGCCGCCGTGCAGCGCGGGCTCGGCGCGCCGGGCCGCGAGTGCGCGCCGGTACAGGGAGAGGGTCGACGCCGGGTCGCCGTCCTGGGCCTCGACGGACAGCTCGCCCCACGCCGCCGGCTGCGGCAGCCAGGGCGCGGCGCCGCCGTCGGGCCCGAAGCCGAACGAGCTGCCCGCGCGCGTCCACGGCAGGGGGACGCGGCAGCCGTCGCGGCCGGGGTCGACGCCGCCGGACCGGTCGTGCATCGGGTCCTGGATGACGTCGAGCGGCAGGTCCTCGACCTCCGGCAGCCCCAGCTCGTCGCCCTGGTAGACGTAGAGCGCCCCGGGCAGGGCCGCCACGAGGAGGGCCGCGGCGCGCGCCCGACGGCGCCCGAGCTCGATGTCCGTCGGGGTGCCGAACCGCTTGGCGGCGAACGCGAAGGACGAGTCCTCGCGCCCGTAGCGCGTCACCGGGCGGGTGACGTCGTGGTTGGACAGCACCCAGGTGGCCGGCGCGCCGACCGGGGCGTGCGCGTCGAGCGTCGTCGTGATCGACTCGCGCAGCGCCTTCGCGTCCCACGGGCGGGCCATGAAGTCGAAGTTGAACGCCGTGTGCATCTCGTCCGGTCGCAGGAACCGGGTGAACCGCGCGGTGTCGGGCAGCCACACCTCGCCCACGAGGACGCGCGGCTCGTCGTACGAGTCGGCCACGGCGCGCCAGGACCGGTAGACGTCGTGCAGCTCGTCGCGGTCCACGTGCGGGTGCTCCCCGGGGCCCGGGTGCTCCGGCACCTCGGGCAGCTCCGGGTCCTTCACCAGCAGGGCGGCCGAGTCGATGCGGATGCCGGCGGCGCCGCGGTCGAACCAGAACCGCAGGATCTCCTCGTGCTCGCGGCGCACGTCCGGGTGGTCCCAGTTGAGGTCCGGCTGGGACGGCGCGAACAGGTGCAGGTACCACTCGCCGGGCGTGCCGTCGGGGTTCGTCGTGCGGGTCCACGTGGTGCCCTGGAAGTCGGACACCCAGCGGGTGGGCAGCTCGGCGCCGTCCTTCCCGCGGCCGGGGCGGAACCAGAACCGCTCCCGCTCGGGCGAGCCGGGCCCGGCGGCCAGGGCCGCGCGGAACCACGGGTGCTCGTCCGAGACGTGGTTGGGCACGACGTCGACGATGGTGCGGATGCCGAGCTCGCGGGCCTCCGCGATGAGCGCCTCCGCCTCGGCGAGCGTGCCGAACTGCGGGTCGATGGCGCGGTAGTCGGCGACGTCGTACCCGCCGTCCGCGAGCGGCGACACGTACCAGGGGGTGAACCAGATCGCGTCGACCCCGAGGTCCCGCAGGTACCCGAGGCGGCTGCGCACCCCGGCCAGGTCCCCCGTGCCGTCGCCGTTCCCGTCGGCGAACGAGCGCGGGTAGACCTGATAGATCACCGCGCTGCGCCACCACTCGGCCTCGTGCCCCGTGCTCACCGATGAGCCCCTTCCACGTCGTCGTCGATGAGCAGGACAGTAACCAGGCGACGCAGACCACGCAAGAACTCGACAGACTCGTTATCAAACCGCGATCATCGCCGCGCAGGAACCCCGTGCACGCGAACGGCCGGCCGGGCGACGAGGGTCGCCCGACCGGCCGTGGCGCGGTGGAGGGAAGGGTCGGTCAGCCGGCGGCGCGCGGAGCCGCCGCCGTCGAGCGCCGCACGACGAGCTCCGGCTCGAACAGCAGCTCGTCGCGCGACACCGCGGCGCCGGCGATCATGCTCGCAAGGATGTCCACCGCGGCGCGCCCCATCGCGTCGATCGGCTGCCGCACGGTGGTGAGCGCCGGGTCGGTGGAGTTCATCAGCGCCGAGTCGTCGTAGCCGACCACCGAGACGTCGCGCGGCACCTCGAGCCCCGCGCGGCGGACGGCGCGCACCGCGCCGAGCGCGAGCGGGTCGGACGCGCACAGGATCGCCGTCGCGCCGGCGTCGAGCAGGCGGCCCGTCGAGGCCTGGCCGCTCTCCAACGAGTACTGGCTGTGCACCACCAGCTCGTCGGGGAGCTCGACGCCGTGCCGCGCCGCGAAGGCGCGGGCGGCGGCGAGCTTGCGCTCGGACGGCACGTGGTCGCGCGGGCCCAGCAGCAGGCCGATCCTGGTGTGTCCCATGGACACCAGGTGCTCGAGCGCCTGGTGCGTCGCCACCAGGTCGTCGCACGACACGTGCGGGAAGTCGAGGCTCTCGATGGAGGCGTTGATGAGCACGACGGGCAGGCTCAGGGCCTGCAGCCGCTCGTAGTGGGCGTGGTCCGCGTCGCGCTCGGCGTAGAAGCCGCCGGCGAAGATGACGCCCGAGACCTGCTGGCCCAGCAGGAGGTCGATGTACTCCGCCTCGGAGATGCCGCCCGCGGTGCGTGTGCACAGCACGGGGGTGAAGCCCTGCTGCGCGAGCGCCCCGCCCACGACCTCGGCGAACGCGGGGAAGATCGGGTTGGCCAGCTCGGGGAGCACCAGCCCCACCAGCCGGGGCCGGTCGCCGCGCAGCTTGGTGGGCCGCTCGTAGCCCAGCACGTCCAGCGCCGTGAGCACGGCGTCCCGCGTCGCCTGCGACACCCCGGGCTTGCCGTTGAGCACCCGGCTGACCGTCGCCTCGCTGACCCCCACCTTCGCGGCCACGTCGGCCAGTCGTCTCGACATGCCTCGACTGTACACGCGATCACGCAAGCCGCTTGCGTGACTTGCGCTCCTTGCGGGGACGTGTCGAACAGGCGGTTGCGCACGTCCTGAGGGCTCAGAAGGTGCGCAACCGCCTGTTCGACGATCGATGCTGCCGCGCGCTAGGAGCGCCGCAGGGCCAGCAGCCGCTGCAGGACCACGAAGACCAGCAGCAGCCCGCCGATGACGATCTTGGTCCACCAGGAGCTGAGGGTGCCCTCGAACGTGATGATCGTCTGGATGAGGCCGAGCACGAGGACGCCGAGCACCGAGCCGAGCACGAAGCCGGTGCCGCCGGTCAGCAGCGTGCCGCCGATGACGACGGCGGCGATGGCGTCGAGCTCCATCCCCACGCCGGTCAGGGAGTAGCCCGACCGGGAGAACATGGCGAACAGCAGGCCGCCGAGGCCGGCGCACGTGCCGCTGATGACGTACACCAGCACCTTGGTGCGCGCGACGGGCAGGCCCATGAGCCGCGCGGACTGCTCGCCGCCGCCGATGGCGTAGACGGTGCGGCCGAACTGCGTGTAGTGCAGCAGGTAGAACGCCACCGCCACCACGACCAGCGCGATCACGACGCTGGACGTGATGCGCCACTGCCCGCCCGCCCACGTGTCCCACGACGCGAGCGCCACGAACGTGTCGTCGTCGATGGGGATCGACTCGGGGGCGATGAGGAAGCACAGCCCGCGGGCGAAGAACATCGCGGCGAGGGTGGCGATGAAGGGCTGCACCTCGAACACGTGCACCATGGCGCCGACCAGCAGGCCGATCAGGGAGCCGATCAGCACGACCAGCGGGATCACGACCCCCGCCGGGACGCCGGCCCGCAGCAGGTAGGCCGCCGTCACGCCGGACAGCGCGAGGACGGACCCGACCGAGAGGTCGATGCCGCCCGTGAGGATGACGAACGTCATCCCGACCGCGAGCACGACGAGGAACGCGTTGTTGATGAACAGGTTCGCGAGGACGCCGACGGACAGGAAGTTGTCGTAGCGGGCGCCGCCCACCACGAGCAGCAGCACGAACACCACGAGGGTGCCGACCACCGGCAGGTAGCGCCGGTCGAGGCGGAAGCGTCGGCCGACGGCCGGCACGCGGTCCGGGGACGGCGCCCCGCGGCGCGAGGATGCGAGGGTCGTCATCAGGCCACCACCTTGTCCGTGGAGACGTCCGCGGGCTTGTCGGAGGGCGCGACGGGCGCCGTCCTGCCGCGCCGTCGGGTGCGTTCGGAGAGCTTGCGCCGCATCACCGGCGACTGCAGCAGCGTGACCGCGGCGACCACGAGGGCCTTGAACAGCGGCGTCACCAGCGGGGAGATGCCGACGTTCGTCACCGTGAGCGACAGCGTCGCGATGATGAGGACGCCGACGAACGTGCCGGAGAGGGAGAACTTGCCGCCGGCCAGCGAGGTGCCGCCGATGACGACGGCGAGGATCGCGTCCAGCTCGATGAACAGGCCGGCGTTGTTCGCGTCGGCGGCCATGACGTTCGAAGCCAGGATGAGGCCCGCCAGGGCGGAGAAGAGGCCCGACAGCGCGAACACGGTCCAGACGATGGTCCGCGACCGCACGCCCGCGAGCCGGCTCGCGGCCGGGTTGATGCCCACCGACTCGACGAGCATCCCCAGCGCGGTACGGCGCACGAGCAGTGCGACGAGCGCGAAGACGCCGAACGCCACCAGCGTGGCGACCGGCAGGCCGACCCAGAACCCGGCGCCGAGCGTCTTGAACGGCGCGCTGGTGACCGTGGTGATCTGCCCCTGGGTGATGAGCATCGCGACGCCGCGGCCGGCCGTCATGAGGATGAGCGTGGCGATGATCGGCTGGATGCCGAGCACCGACACGAGGAACCCGTTCCACACGCCGAGCACGAGGCCGAGGGCGAGGGCGAGCCCGATCGCGACCAGCACGGTGACCGGCGCGGCCGGGTCCGGCGCGCCCGCGATGTACGTGAGCGCGACGGCCCCCGAGATCGCGACCACCGCCCCGACGGAGAGGTCGATGCCGCGGGTGGCGATCACCAACGACATGCCGAGAGCCACGAGCATGAGCGGCGCGCAGTTGCGCAGGATGTCGATGGGCGAGCCGAAGAGGTGGCCGTCGAGGATCGACACGGACAGGAAGCCGGGCCGCACGGCGGTGTTCACCGCGAGCAGCGCGACCAGGGCGAGCACCGGCCAGAACAGGCGGTGGCGCACGACCGCGCCGATGCCGCCGGCGGCCTGGCCGTTGACAGCGGACGTGGGCATCAGCGGTCTCCTCCGCTCGCGATGAGCTCGACGACGTCGTCGACGCCGACGTCGTCGGTGTTGGTCAGCTCGGCGACCTTCTGGCGGTCGCGCATGACGGCGATGCGGTGGCTGAGCCGCACCACCTCCTCGAGCTCGGCGGAGATGAAGAGCACCGCCATGCCGCGCCCGGCGAGGTCGGACACCAGGCGCTGGATCTCCGCCTTGGCGCCGACGTCGATCCCGCGGGTCGGCTCGTCGAGGACGAACAGCTCGGGCGCGGTGGCGAGCCAGCGCGCCAGCAGCACCTTCTGCTGGTTGCCGCCCGAGAGGTTGCGCAGGAGGGCGTCGGGGTCGGCGGGCCGGATGTTCAGCGCGTCGATGTACCGGTGCACGAGTTCGTCGACCTGCTTGCCGGGCAGCGGCCGCAGCCAGCCGCGGTCCGCCTGGAGGCCGAGCACGATGTTCTCCCGCACCGTGAGGTCCCCGACGACGCCTTCGGCCTTGCGGTCCTCGGACGAGAACGCGATCCGGCGGGAGATCGCGGCGCGCGGCGTGCGCAGGCGCGCGAGCGCCCCCTTGATCCGCAGCGTGCCGGTGTCGGCGCGGTCGGCGCCCGCCAGGAGCCGGGCCACCTCCGTGCGCCCGGACCCGAGCAGGCCGGCGAGGCCCACGACCTCGCCCTCGTGCACGTCCAGGTCGAACGCCTCCACGGAGCCGCGGCGGCCGAGGCCGACGGCCTGGACGAACGGCGCGCCGCGCGTGGTGTCGACGGCGTGCTCGGTCCGGACCTCGAGGTCCTCGAGCGCCTCCATCGAGCGGCCGATCATGCGGGAGACGAGCTCAGTGCGGCTGAGCTCGGCGGTGCGGTACTCCCCCACCTTCGCGCCGTTGCGCAGCACGGTCATGCGGTCGGACAGCTCGAAGACCTGCTCGAGGAAGTGCGACACGAACAAGATGGCGACGCCCTGGTCACGCAGGCGCCGCACCACGGAGAAGAGCCGCGCCACCTCCCCGGCGTCGAGGCTGGAGGTCGGCTCGTCGAGGATGAGCACCTTGGCCTCGACCACCATCGCGCGGCTGATCGCGACGAGCTGCTGCACCGCGATCGAGTGCGCGCCCAGCGACGAGGCGGGGTCGATGTCGAGCCCCATCGTCGCGAGGTGCTCGGCGGCCCGGCGTCGGGTGGCCGGCCAGTCGATGGCGCCGAGCCGCCGCGGCTCGTTGCCCAGCATGATGTTCTCCGCCACCGTGAGGTTCTCGCAGAGGTTCACCTCCTGGTACACGGTGGCGATGCCCGCGGCCTGGGCCTCGCCGGGGCCGGCGAACCGGTGGGGCGCGCCGTCGACGAGGATCTCGCCCGCGTCGATGCCGTAGACGCCCGTGAGCGCCTTGATCAGGGTGGACTTCCCGGCGCCGTTCTCGCCCATGAGGGCGTGCACCTCGCCGGGCAGGAGGCGCAGGTCGACCCCGTCGAGCGCCTTGACGCCCGGGAACTCGATGGAGATCCCGGTCATCTCGACGACGGGGCGCACCTCCTCGGGGCCGTCGCCCCGGGCGCTGCCGGCGGGGCCGGCGTCCGTGTGCGTCATCGTTGACCTTCCGTGGAGCACGAGGGGTGCACGGTGGTGGTGCGGTGGGGGCGGTGCGGGAGTCCCGTACCGCCCCCACCGCGAGTATCGCGGGCGCGGCGCCCGTCAGTACTGGCGGTCCGGCAGGGCGGCCTTGGCGGCCTCCTGGTCGAACGCCTCGTCCTGGGTGACGATGCGCTTGTCGACGGCCTCGCCCGCCACGACCTTCTTCGCGATCTCGGCGAGGTCCGGGCCGAGCAGCGGGTTGCACTCGACGATGTAGTTGATCTTGCCGTCGGCCAGGGCCTGCATGCCGTCCTTGACGCCGTCGACGGTGATGATCTTGATGTCCTTGCCAGGCACCTTGCCCGCGGCCTCGATCGCCTCGATCGCGCCCAGGCCCATGTCGTCGTTGTGGGCGAAGACGAGGTCGATGTCGTCGTACTTCTGCAGGAAGCCCTCCATCACCTGCTTGCCCTCGGTGCGGGTGAAGTTGCCGGTCTGCGAGTCGATCATCTCGATGTCGCTGCCCTTGATCGCCTCGGCGAAGCCCTTCTGGCGGTCGATCATCGGCGCGGCGCCGGTGGTGCCCTGCAGCTCGACGGCCTTGAAGCCCTGGCCGTCGTACTGCTCCTTGGCCCACTCGCCGGCCCGCTTGCCCTCCTCGACGAAGTCGGAGCCGATGAACGACTCGTACAGGGAGTCGTCCTCGCTGTCGACGGCGCGGTCGGTGAGGATCACCGGGATGCCGGCGGACTTGGCCTCCTCGAGCACGGCGTCCCAGCCGGTCTCGACGACGGGCGAGAACGCGATGACGTCCACGCCCTGCTGGATGTAGGACCGGATCGCCTGGATCTGGTTCTCCTGCTTCTGCTGCGCGTCGGAGAACTTGAGGTCGAAGCCGTTGTCCTTGGTCAGGGTGTCCTTGATGGACTTGGTGTTGGCCGCGCGCCACCCGGACTCCGCCCCGACCTGGGAGAAGCCGAGGGTGATGGTGTCGCTGCCCGACCCCGCGTCCGCGCTGGCGTCGCCGCCGCCCTGCGGCGCCTGCTCGCTGCTGCACGCGACCAGCGAGGCCGCCGTGAGGGCTGCGAGCAGCGCCGCGCTCGCGCGCCGGAAGTTCTTGCTCATGGTCTCCTCCTCGAGACGCCGGCCGACCGGGGCTCCGGTCAGTGGGTCCGCTCCGACCCACCCGGCTGGGCTTGTGTGACCGCTAACATAGCGAAGTATGTGACCGGTCACATAGAGGCGTCCCAGGATTCGACGTCACGATCTCGTAACGCCCTCGCAGGCGGGGTGAAACGCGCTCAGCCCTCGGGGTCGAGCTCGTCGAGGTCGGCGGCGATCATCTCGACGATGGTGTCCACGGTGACGCCCGGCCCGTTGCTCAGCTCGCCGATCTTCTCGCGGTCCTTGAGCACGACGATGCGGTCGGCGAGCCGCACCACCTCCTCCAGCTGGGAGGAGATGAAGACGACCGCCACCCCCTCGCCCGCCAGGCGCGCCACCCGGCGCTGGATGTCGAGCTTCGCGGCGATGTCGATGCCCCGCGTCGGCTCGTCGAGGATCAGGACGTGCGGCCGCGTGGCGAGCAGCCGGGCGAGCTGGATCTTCTGCTGGGTCCCACCCGACATCTCGCCGGCGGGACGGTCCAGGTCCCCCGCGGACAGGTGCAGGGCGTCGAGGTAGGTGTCGACGACGGCGTCCTGCTCTCCCCGGGACAGGGGTCGCGACCAGCCCCGGAGCGCCTGCAGCGCGAGCACGATGTTCTCCCGCACGGTGAGCCCGGCGACGATGCCGTCGCCCCGCAGGTCCTCGCTCGACATGGCGACACGGTGCCGCAGGGCCACCGCCGGGCTCCGCAGCTGCACGCGCACGCCGTCGAGCCACAGCTCTCCGTGGTCCGCGCGCTCCGCCCCGCTCATCAGGCGGGCCAGCTCTGTGCGCCCGGAGCCGCGCAGGCCGGCGAACCCGACGACCTCGCCCCGGGAGAGCTCGACGTCGACCGGCTCGAGGGTGCCGCGTCGGCCGATCGCCGACGCCCGCATCGTGACCTCCCCGGACCGCGCGTAGTGGTGCGCGAGCCGCTCGGAGCGCAGCGCCTGCAGCGCGTCGATGTCCTCGCCGAGCAGCTTCGAGATCACCTCGGCGCGCTCCACGTCGTCGGTGCGGTACTCCGCCACCACCCGTCCGCCGCGCAGCACCGTCATCCGGTCGCTCACCTCGAAGACCTGCTCGAGGAAGTGCGAGACGAACAGCACGGCCGCGCCCTGGTCGCGCAGCCGGCGCACGACGCCCAGCAGCCGGGCGGCCTCGTCCTCGTCCAGGCTCGACGTGGGCTCGTCGAGCACCAGCACGCGCGGCTCGAGGACGATGGCGCGCGCCACCGCGACGAGCTGCTTGGTCGCGGGCGACAGCGACGACAGCGGAGCCCGCGGGTCGATGTCCTCGATCCCCAGCGCGGCGAGCGCCTCCGACGCCCGCCGCCGGGTGCGGCCCCAGTCGATGCCGGACCACCGGCGCACCTCGTGGCCGATCATCACGTTCTCGGCGACGGTCAGGTGCGGGCTCAGGTGCGTCTCCTGGAAGACGGTCGCGATGCCGTCCGCCCGGCTCCGGGCCACGCTCGTCGGCGTGGTCGGGACGCCGTCGACCAGCACCGACCCGGCGAGGAACGGCACCGTCCCCGTCAGCGCGCCGATGAGGACCGACTTGCCCGCGCCGTTCTCGCCCATGAGGGCGTGCACCTCGCCGGGCCGCAGCGCCAGGTCCACGTCGTCGAGGACCCGCACCCCCGAGAGCTCCACCGTGATCCCGGACATCTCGACCACCGGGTCCGCCGGGACCTGCGCGCGCATCAGCCGCCCTTCCGCGGCGGCGCGCTCGACGAGCGCGCGACGAGCTCCGGGGGGATACGGGTCACGTCCGGGATCTCGCGGTCGTCGATCGCGGCCCGGAGCACGTCGACGACCGAGACGCCCAGGGCGTCGAAGTTCTGCCGCACGGTGGTCAGCGGCGGGATGACGTGCCGCGCCAGGGGGATGTCGTCGAAGCCGACGACGCTGAGGTCGTCCGGCACCGAGAAGCCCCGGTCGTGCAGCCCGTGCACGAGCCCCACCGCCATGTCGTCGTTCGCGACGAAGACCGCGGTGTACTCCGGCAGCTCGCGGATGCCCCGCGCGAAGTCGTAGGCGAAGTCCGCCGTCCAGTCCCCGACGACGATGGGGCGCTCGCGCAGCCCCCACGACTTCGCCCGGGCGTGGAACGCCCGCTCCCGGGTCCGGGCGTCGAGCCAGTCGAGCGGCCCGGCCAGGTGCAGCACGTCCCGGTGCCCGAGCGAGACGAGGTGGTCGACCGCGAGCGCCGTCCCCGCCTTCTGGTCCACCGTCACCGTGAGGAACGTCGGGTCCGTGTCGGGCTTCACGACGAGCACGGGGACGCCGACGGCGATGCGGCGCAGCGCCGCGAGGGACGACGACCGGGGCGCGACGACGCAGAGGGCGTCGACGCCCTGCGCGACCAGGTGGTCGACGCCCTCCTGGGGGGTGATCTCCTCCCCCGCCCGCAGCAGCACGGAGCTGACCGTGTACCCGGAGGCGCGCGCCGCGGACTCGACGGCGCGCAGCGTGCTGGTGGGCCCGAACTCGGCGGCGCTCTCCACGAGGACGCCGATGCGGTGGCTGCGCTGCGTGGCCAGGGCCCGCGCCGTCATGTTCGGGCGGTAGTCGAGCTGGTCGATGGCGTCCTGGACGCGGCGCCGGGTGGCCTCCCGGATGTGCGGGTGGTCGTTGAGCACCCGCGACACGGTCATGTGCGAGACACCGGCGAGCTGCGCGACCTGCCGGATGTTCGGCTTGTCGGCACCGGGACTCGCCATGCGGGGCCTCCATCGGGTACGTCCGCCGACCGGCGGCGCGGCGGCGTCAGCCTACCGAACCGCCGGTCGCTCGCCGGTGGTCGAGGTCAGGGCCGTGGTCAGAGCCCCTGGGCGAGGCGGTAGTAGACCTGGTTCCAGCGCACCTGGTCGGCGAAGCCGCGGCGCGTGGTGTCCTCGTCGATGACGAGCAGCTCAGTGCGGGCGATGTTCGCGAACACCTCGAAGGCCTCGACGCCGGCCGCCGTGGACATCACCGTGTGGTGCGCCCCGCCGGCGGTCAGCCACGCCTCGGCCGAGGTGGTGAAGTCGGGGCGCGGCGACCAGACGGCGCGGGCCACGGGCAGGTGCGGCAGGTCGTGGGTGGGCGGGACGACGTCGACCACGTTCGCGGTGAGGCGGAAGCGGTCGCGCATGTCGGCCAGGGACACGACGACGGCGCCCTCGGTGGCGTCGGCGTCGAAGACCATGCGGACCGGGTCCTCCTTGCCGCCGATGCCGAGCGGGTGGATCTCCACGCGCGGCGTCGACGTCGTGAGGGACGGGCAGACCTCGAGCATGTGGGCGCCGAGGATGAGCTCGGAGCCGGGCGTGAGGTCGTACGTGTAGTCCTCCATGAGGGAGGCGCCGCCGGGCAGCCCCTCGCCCATGACCTTCGCGGCGCGCACCAGGACGGCCGTCTTCCAGTCGCCCTCGGCGCCGAAGCCGTACCCCTTGCTCATGAGGCGCTGGACGGCGATGCCTGGCAGCTGGCGCAGCGCGCCGAGGTCCTCGAAGTTCGTGGTGAACGCCTTGGCGCCGCGCTCGAGGAGGAACGCCTCCATGGCGATCTCCTGCCGGGCCGCGTAGCGCAGCGACTCGTGCCGCTCGCCGCCCCGGCGCAGCTCCGCGGCGACGTCGTAGAGCTCCTCGTACTCGGCGACGAGCGCGTCGACCGCGGCGTCGTCCACGGCTTCGACGGCGTCGACCAGGTCGTTGACGCCCCACGTGTTCACCGAGACGCCGAAGCGCAGCTCGGCCTCCGTCTTGTCGCCCTCGGTGACGGCGACGTTGCGCATGTTGTCGCCGAAGCGGACCAGCGTCAGCTCGTGCGTCGCGGCCCAGCCGGCGGCGCCGCGCACCCAGGTGCCGACGCGGCGGGTGACGGCCGGGTTCGACACGTGCCCGACCACGGTGGTGCGCGCGACGCCCAGGCGCGTGGCCAGGTAGGCGTACTCGCGGTCGCCGTGCGCGGCCTGGTTGAGGTTCATGAAGTCGAAGTCGATGTCCGCCCACGGCAGCTCGACGTTCGCCTGCGTGTGCAGGTGCAGCAGCGGCTTGCGCAGCGCGTCCAGCCCGGAGATCCACATCTTCGCGGGGCTGAACGTGTGCATCCAGGTGATGACGCCCAGCACCTTGTGGTCGGCGTTGGCGTCGAGCATCGCGCGGCGGATCGACGCCGCGTCCTTGAGCACGGGCTTCCACACGACGGTCGCGGGCACGTCGGACGAGATGTCCAGGGCCCGCGCGACCTCCTGCGACTGCGCCGCGACCTGCTCCAGCGTCTCGGGGCCGTACAGGTCCTGGCTGCCGGTGAAGAACCAGACCTCGCGGTCGGCGTACGGCTTGCTCATGGGTGTCCTCTCGAGGATTCGGGGTGTCGGTGAGCGGCCGGGCTCAGTGCTGGCCGTAGACGTGCTGGTAGCGCGCGTACAGCGAGTCGACGTGCTCCTGCGCGATCGGCAGCGGCTCGCCGAGCTGGCGCGACACGTGCACGGTGCGGGCCACCTCCTCGCACATCACCGCGGCCTTGACCGCGGCGCGCGCGTCCCGGCCGATGGTGAACGGGCCGTGGTTGCGCATCAGCACCGCCGGGCTGCGGTGGCCGCTCAGGGTCTCGACGATGCCGCGGCCGATCGAGTCGTCGCCGATGATCGCGAACGGCCCTACGGGGACAGGTCCGCCGAACTCGTCGGCCATCATCGTGAGCACGCAGGGGATCTCCTCGGCGCGCGCGGCCCACGCCGTCGCGTACGTGGAGTGCGTGTGCACGACGCCGCCCACCTCGGGCATGTGCCGGTACACGTAGGCGTGCGCGGCCGTGTCGGACGACGGCGACCGGTCGCCCTCGACGAGGTTCCCGTCCAGGTCGCACACGACCATCGCGGCGGGCGTGATGTCGTCGTAGGCGACCCCGGACGGCTTGATGACCAGCAGATCGGCCGAGCCGTCGGGCGTGCGCTCGTCGCGGACGCGCTCGGAGACGTTGCCGGCGGTCCACACGACCAGCTCCCAGCGGGGCAGCTCGGCATGCAGCGCGGCGACCTTCTCCTTCGCGGCGTCGACGGCGGCGCGCAGGTGCGCGGGGACCTCGGTGCGGGGGCTCATGTGCTTCTCCAGTGCGGTGGCGCGGGTCGTCGGCTGCGGGTGTCGTCAGAGGGCTGCGGTGGCGGCGCGCTCGACCGCGAGGCCGGCGGAGTACCGCTCCAGGTAGGCGGCGAAGCCCGCGACGTCGTCCGCGTCGGGCTCTGCGACGTCGAGCCGGGCGTCGGCGAACACACGCTCGGCCAGGTAGGCGTCGAGGGCGGGGGCGGCCTCGCCGTCGCCGTACACCGCGTCGTCCGCGGCGTCGGCGACCGCGCGGGCGTAGGCCGCGAGGACCGCGATGCCCCAGGCGCCGCCCTCCCCCGCGGTCTGCCCGACCGCGACGGGCGCGTCGATCGCGCCGGCCAGCAGGCGCTGGGCCACTCCGGCGGTCTTGAAGAGGCCGCCGTGGGCGAACATCGTGTCGATCGCGACGCCCTCGCCGTGCAGCACGCGCATGCCGAGCGCGAGCGTGCCGAACACGCCGTAGAGCTGCGTGCGGGCGAAGTTCGCCAGCGTGAGGCGGCTGTCGGGGGTGCGGACCACCAGCGGTCGCCCGGCGTCGAGGCCGGTGATCGGCTCCCCGGCGAGGTAGTTGAACGCGAGCAGCCCGCCGCCGTCGGGCGCGCCGTCCAGCGCCGCCGCGAACAGGGCGCCGAAGACGGCGTCCGGCTCGGCCGGCTGCCCGAGCGCCGCCGCGAACTGGCCGAAGACGCCCGCCCACGCGTCGAGCTCGCTGGCGCCGTTGTTGCAGTGCACCATCGCGACGAGGTCTCCGGCGGGCGTGGTCACGAGGTCGAGCTCGTGGTGCACGCTCGCCAGCGGCCGCTCCAGCACGACCATCGCGAAGATCGAGGTGCCGGCGCTGATGTTGCCCGTGCGCGGCGCCACGGAGCCCGTCGCGACCATGCCGGTGCCGGCGTCGCCCTCGGGCGGGCAGAGGAGCACGCCGGGCTGCAGCGTGCCCGTGGGGTCGAGCAGGGCGGCGCCCTCGGCGGTGAGCCGGCCGGCGTCCTGTCCCGCGGTGAGCACCTGCGGCAGCAGGCCCTCCACGTGCAGCCCCGGACGCTTGGCGGCGGCCAGGTGGCGGAACTGCTCGAGCATCCGCGCGTCGTAGTCGCCCGTCGCCGGGTCGATCGGGAACATGCCGGACGCGTCGCCGACGCCGAGCACGTGCCGGCCGGTCAGCGCGCGGTGCACGTAGCCGGCCAGGGTGGTGAACGACGCGACCTGCGGCACGTGCGGCTCGTCGTCGAGGATCGCCTGGTACAGGTGGGCGATCGACCAGCGCAGCGGGATGTTGTACCCGAACAGCGCGGACAGCTCGGCGGCCGCCGGCCCGGTGCTGGTGTTGCGCCAGGTGCGGAACGGGACGAGCAGCCCGCCGTCGGCGTCGAACGGCAGATAGCCGTGCATCATCGCCGAGACGCCGAGCGCCGCGTAGGTCGTGGGGCGCACGCCGTAGCGCCGCTCGACGTCCGCGACCAGCGCCGCGTACGCGCCCTGCAGCCCGGCGTGCACGGCGTCGAGCGAGTAGGTCCACACGCCGTCCGACAGCTCGTTCTCCCACGCGTGCGAGCCGCTCGCGACGGGCTCGTGGTCGGGGCCCACCAGGCACGCCTTGATGTTGGTGGACCCGAGCTCGATGCCGAGCGACGCGCGACCCGCGGCGATCGCCTCCCGGATCGCGGACGTGCCGTCCGGCTGCGCCGCCTGCGTCATCCCTTGCTCCGTCCCCGCCCGCTGCCGGACGTCGTCGAGGTGTGCTCGCCCTCCCGGGCGCACCACCGATGTTAGCGCTCACATTTGCTGGACCCAACCCGCCAGGTGAGCCCGTCCCGCCGAGGAAGTCCGATCCCTGCCGAGGTAGTCCCGAACCTCCCGAAGTAGTCCCGGACCACCTCGCGGGAACCGGACTACCTCGCGGGGTCCGGGACTACCTCGCGGAGAACCGGACCACCTCGGCGGGAGCGCCCTACCTCGGACGGCCAGGGGCGACGACATCGAGGCGCGCGGAGTCGCTGCGCACGGTGCCGTGCGCGTTGGCGACGACGGCACGCACGAGCGAGCCGTCCTGCGCGGCGGCGGGGTGCTTGATCGTCCAGCTCACGACCCCACGAGAGGCGCGGGCCGCCGCGGCCGGGGCGGCGGACCAGGTCGCGCCGCCGTCGTCGGACACCTCCCACGTGACCACGGGGACCGGCGTGCCCGTGGCCTCGACGCGGAAGGTCGCCGGCTGCTTCTCCCGCACGCGCACGTCTTGCGGGCCGGAGGTCACGACCGGCGCCGCGACGTTCTGGTCCACGACCGGCCAGCCGTCCTGCCAGCCGAGGCGCTGCAGCCCGAGGGTCGGGAAGCCGGGGAGCGCCTCGTTCGCGGCGTCGTAGTAGTGGAAGGCGAGCACACCGTCGGACACGGACTGGCCGCCCGGGCCCACGACGGCCCCGTGCGACGCCAGCAGCACGGTGCCCCCGCCGCCGAGCATGTCCTTGCCGCCGGCGTCGAGGTAGGGGCCGGTGACGTCGCGCGAGCGGCCCACCGCGATCTTGTAGGTGCTGTCGAGGCCGCGGCAGCACGCGTCGTAGGAGACGAAGAGGTAGTACCAGCCGTCGTGGGCGTAGACGTACGGCGCCTCGACGGGGTTGCCCGGCACGAACCGGTCCACCAGGTGGGTGGCGTTCTCGAGCGCGTCGGGGGCGAGCGTGCCGCTGGGCCACTCGAGCTCCACGAGGAAGACGCCGTACCAGTACGAGCCGATCGCCATGTACGGGGTGCCGTCGGCGCCCTCGACGATGCCCGCGTCGATCGCGTTGAACGTCTTGCCGCCCGCGATGTCGGCCGGCGAGCTGATCACGGGCCCCCGGTCGACCCACTCGTAGTCGGGGTCGGCCGGGTCGAGCGTCGTGTTGGTGGCCAGCGCCGTCACGGAGGTGTTGGTGCCGAACCGCGACGCCGAGTAGTAGAGGTAGTAGGTGCCGTCGTGCTCGTACACCTCCGGCGCCCACAGGTTGTCGGGGAGCACGCCCCGCCCGTCCGGGCCGGCAAAGCGCTCGTCGATCCACGCGGGGATCTCGTCCCACACCGTGCCGTCGTAGGCCCAGGTGACGCCGTCGTCGTGGCTCGACCACATCTGGATGGCGCCGCCGTTCTCGCGGTTCACCAGGCCCGTGGAGTACACGCGCCACGTGCCGTCGTCGTCGACGACGAGCGCCGGGTCGTGGACGGGCGCCGTCTCCCCCGCCACCGAGAGCCCGCCGACGGGCAGCGACCGCTTCGCCGTCGCCACACCGCCCGCCCCGACGGCCGGCGGCGCCACCGTCGGATCGGCCACCGCCCGGTCGGCCCCCGGCCCACCGGCCGCGACCGACGACGTCACGGCGACCAACGCCGCCGCGACCAGGGCCGACGCGAACGCCCGTCTCGTCGAAGATCTGCGCATCTCACTCCTCTACAACGATGTAGAACTAGGACCGCGGAGAATCTACCGACCCCTCGGCCGGGTGGTCAACGGTCAGGTCCCGCAGCCGCGATCAGCGCGCGGGCGGCGGCGCCGTCGTCGAGCGCACGACGAGCGTCGGCTCGATCCGCTCCGTCGGCACCGCGCCGGCGCCGAGCGCCGCGACCACCATGGCCACGCTGCGCTCCCCCAGCTCGGCGAACGGCTGGCGCACCGTGGTCAGCGGCGGCACGAAGTACGCCGCCCCGGCCACGTCGTCGAAGCCCACCACCGACACGTCGTCGGGCACGGAGATGCCGCGCTCCCAGAAGGCGCGCAGGACGCCGAGGGCGAGCTGGTCGTTCCCGGCGAACACCGCGGTGGGGCCCTCCTGCGCGGCGATCGCCTCCGCCAGGTCGCGACCCGCCGCGTACCCGTCCTCCGCCGACCACGAGCACACCCGCGGCCGGCTCGGGCTGATGCCGCGGGCCTCAAGCGCCGCACGCCACCCGGCCGCGCGCTCGCGCGCATCGAACCAGTCCTGCGGCCCGGCCACGTGCAGCACGTCGCGGTGGCCGAGGTCGAGCAGGTGGTCCGTCGCCGCCCGGGCGCCCGCGCGCTGGTCCACCGCGCAGGACAGCGTCGTCGGCCCCGCGCCCGTGGTGCCCGCGTCGCGCGGCGGCCGGTCGAGCGCGGCCACGACGAGCACCGGCACGGGCGCGCGGAACGACTCCACCGCCGCGGCGACGTCGTCCTGCGGCGCGATCACGACGATCGCCTCGACGCCCTGGTCCATGAAGTGCTCGAGCGCCTCGTGCATCGCCCCGGCGTCATACCGGCGCAGCGACGCGAGGGACACGAAGTACCCCTGCTCGCGCGCCGCGCCCTCGATGGCGATGAGCGTGCTGGTGGGCCCGAAGAGCGCCGAGCCCGTCGTCACGACGCCGAGCGTCGTCGAGCGCGCCGTCGCCAGGGCCCGGGCGGCGCTGTTGCGCCGGTAGCCGAGGGTCGCGATGGCGTCCAGCACCCGCCGGCGCGTCTCCCCGCGCACGCTCGGGTGGTCGTTCAGGACGCGGGAGACCGTCTGGTGCGAGACCCCCGCGACGGCCGCGACGTCGGCCATGGACGGGCCGCGCGGCCCCGGTGGCCCGGCCCCGCCCGCGCCGGCGGGGCAAGCGCCACGGGCGCGGGACGCGCCGCGGCCACGGCGAGCACCCCCCCCCCGGACA
>NZ_JBHWYY010000066.1:0-22073 GCF_042728595.1 Isoptericola sp. NPDC060185
AGTAGGACGCCGCCGGACACCCATTCACGAAAGGCCCACCCCCGCACCGGGGTGGGCCTTTCGCATACCCCCACACCACCACCAACCCACCCCGCACACCCGAGATCACCCAGGCCCCACCGCCGACCAGGCAGTGACGCACGGCCCGCGCGACCACGACGCGCACAACCACCCGCTCGGTCGCCACGACCCGCACACCGCCCTCCGGCCCGGCGGCCGGAGCATGCGAGGCCGGGCCCCGGCGAGAGTCGGCTGACACCGTGCGGCGAACCACGCTGCGCGGAACGGCCGGGGTGATGCTGCGTGCAGGGCGTGCAGGGCTCCGGCGCCACGGACGGACCGGCCGCCGCCCCGAGGCGGCCGGCTGCGTCGCGGGGTGCGCGAGGGGTGCGCGGCGGAGACAGAGCCGCGCCGAAGACGGCGCCACGGGACGTGCGCGGCGACGCGGTTCACCCGCCACACCACGACCCCGGCTCGCACCCGTGCATCGACGTCGCCGTCTGGGCGGTCGAGAAGCTGTTGGCGGGGAGGCGCCGTCGGTACGTCGCGGGCTCGAGGTCTTCTTGCCGCCGATAGTCCGCAGGGCATCGTGAAGGCGAACATCTGCCGAGCAAGCCGCGGGCCAGCCCGCCGCCTTGTCGAGCGGCCGTCGCGGAAGACGCGCGCACGGCGCTCCGACGGCACCCAGGTGGGCGACCCGGGGCTGATGGCTGGAGATCTGGGCGGCGTGATCGCCGCGCCGACACGCGCTGTGCAGGCGCTCCGCGGAACCAGCGATCGACCTTCGCAGCGCCTTCACACGACTGGTCGCGGGCGCTCGGCGCGGGGCTGACCATGGAGTACGGGTGCGCGCCGCAGAGGGCTCGTGCTGGCCGATCCGCGGGCTGGCGCAGTGAGCGACGACTCACTTGACACGTCGTGCCGCAGCGAGTGAGACTTCACTGAACGGAAACCCACTTTCGGTGGGTGGAATCGCTCCAAGGAGGATCGCTCGATGACGAGTGTGGGTCTCGAGGCATTCAACGCGGCGGACGCGGAGGTTGCCCGCGCGCGCGTGCTCTCCTGCGCGGCCGTGGCCCGGTGGGCCGACGCGGTCGTCGCCGGCCGCCCCTACGCCGACACCGCGGCGGCCCTCGCCGCGGCGCGCACCGTGGCGGACCCCTGGACCGAGGAGGAGATCGACTCGGCCCTCGCGCGCCACCCCCGGATCGGCGAGCGGGCGTCGGGGGACGACGCCGACGCCGCGCACTCCCGGCGGGAGCAGGCCGGGCTCGGCGACCTCACCGGCTCGGTTCAGGAGCGCCTGCGTGCGGGGAACCGTGCGTACGAGGAGCGCTTCGGCCACGTGTTCCTCATCCGTGCCGCGGGTCGGAGCGCCGAGGAGATCCTCGGCTCGCTCGAGGAGCGCCTCGGGAACGACGCCGCCACCGAGCGACGGATCGCCGGCCAGCAGCTACGGGAGATCGCCGTGCTGCGGCTGGAAGGAGAGCTCTCATGACCTCGCACATCACCACCCACGTGCTCGACGCGGTCTCGGGCCTGCCGGCCGCGGGCGTCGCCGTCTCCCTGTGGAGCGTCGGCGATGACGTGGCCCAGCGGCTGGCGGACGCGACGACAGACGCCGACGGCCGGGTGAAGGACCTCGGGCCGGAGTCGCTCGAGCCCGGCACCTACCGCGTGACCTTCGCGACGGGCGACTACTTCGCGGCGCAGGGCGTCGCGACCTTCTACCCGTCGATCACCATCGACTTCACCGTCGAGGCCGGGCGCGACCACTATCACGTGCCGTGCCTGCTGAGCCCGTTCGCGTACTCCACGTACCGCGGGAGCTGACGGGCCCAGGCCCGCCATCACCGGTCCCGGCACAGCCGCCGAGACCTGCGCCAGCGTCATCGCAGACGTTCCGGGCCGCCATCGTGGGCGGTCCCGGGCAACGCAACAACAGATGAAGGAGTCAGCACCATGACCGCCACCGCCACCGACACCGCCGCACAGGCCGCGACCGGCACGATCGTGCTGGGTGACAACCAGTACGGCAAGGCCGAGGTCCGCGTCATGAAGGTCGACCGCGACCAGGCGCGCCACCGCATCACCGAGCTCTCGGTGACCTCGCAGCTGCGCGGCGACTTCTCCGCCGCGCACATCGACGGCGACCAGGGCCGCGTCGTCCCCACGGACACGCAGAAGAACACGGTGTTCGCGCTCGCCAAGGACGGCATCGCCTCGCCGGAGGAGTTCGCGCTCCGCCTGGGCGAGCACTTCACCTCGAGCTTCGACTGGATCGAGGGCGGCCGCTGGGAGGCCAAGGAGTACACCTGGGAGCACATCCCCTCCTCGCTGCAGAACCACGTCACCGACGGCGAGCACGACCACGCGTTCGTCAAGGGCGGCACGGAGACGCGCACCACGGTGGTGCAGCGCGACGGTGACGAGGTCTTCGTCGTCTCGGGCCTCGAGGACCTCAAGGTCCTCAAGTCCACGGGGTCGGAGTTCCACGGCTTCCCAAAGGACCGCTACACGACGCTGCAGGAGACCACCGACCGCATCCTCGCGACGTCGGTGACCGCCCGCTGGCGCTACACCTCGCTCGACATCGACTTCAACGCCGTCTACGACGACGTGCGCCGCATCCTGCTGGAGACGTTCGCGGACGTCCACTCCCTCGCCCTGCAGCAGACGCTGTTCCAGATGGGCAAGAAGGTGCTCGAGGCGCACCCGGAGATCGGCGAGATCAAGTTCTCGATGCCGAACCTGCACCACTTCGTCGTCGACTTCGAGCCCTTCGGCCTGGAGAACCCGAACGAGGTCTTCTACGTCGCCGACCGCCCCTACGGGAAGATCGAGGCGGAGGTGAAGCGGGAGGGCGCCGACTCGGAGCCGCGCGCGTGGGCCACCGTCACGGGGTTCTGCTGATCACGGTCCCGCTGATCAGCGAAGCACGGCGCGTTCGGTTCGAAGGAGCATCGAGATGAGCACGACGACGGTCGACCAGGCGATGTCGGTCGAGAAGCCGGCAGGCGGCCGGCCCGAGGACGAGCGGTACCCGCTCGGCAAGACCTTCCTCTACGGCCTGCAGCACATCATGACGATGTACGGAGGAGTGATCGCGCCGCCGATCATCGTCGGGCAGGCGGCCGGCCTCGACGGCGCGCAGATCGGCGTGCTGGTCTCGGCGGCGCTGCTCGTCAGCGGCCTGGCCACGGCGCTCCAGACGCTGGGCATCCGCTTCTTCGGGTCGCAGCTCCCGCTCGTCCAGGGGATCTCGTTCGCCACCGTGTCCACGATGGTCGCGGTGGCGAGCGGGGACGGCGGGCTGCCCGCCGTCTTCGGCGCGATCATCGTGGCGGCCGCCATCGGCCTGGCGATCACCCCGTTCTTCGCCCAGGTCGTGCGGTTCTTCCCGCCGGTCGTGACGGGCACGATCATCACGATCATCGGGGTGTCGCTGCTGCCCACCGCCGCCGGCTGGATGATGGGCGGCGACGCGGAGGCCGCCGACTGGGGCTCCGTCCCGAACATCGCGCTCGCGCTGGGCACGCTGGTCGTGGTCCTCGTGCTCAGCCGGTTCCTGCAGGGCACGATCTCTCGGCTGTCCATCCTCTTCGGGCTGGTCATCGGCACGGTCGTGGCGGTGCCGCTGGGGCTCGCGGACTTCTCGGAGGTCGGGCAGGGGGCCGTGTTCGAGCTCCCGACACCGTTCGCGTTCGGCATGCCCGTGTTCGAGCTCGGCGCCATCCTCTCGATGACGATCGTGATCCTCGTGATCATGACGGAGACCACCGCCGACCTCATCGCCATCGGCGAGGTGCTGGACACCAAGGTCGACTCGAAGCGGGTCGGCGACGGGCTGCGGGCCGACATGGCGGCCACCCTGGTGGCGCCGCTGCTGAACTCGTTCCCGGCTTCGGCGTTCGCGCAGAACGTGGGCCTGGTGGCGATCACCGGCATCCGCTCGCGGTTCGCCGTCGCGGCGGGCGGCGCGGTCCTGGGCGTCCTGGGGCTGTTCCCGGTGCTCGGCCGCGTGGTCGCGGCCATCCCGGCCCCCGTGCTCGGTGGGGCCGGCATCGTGCTGTTCGGGTCCGTGGCCGTGTCCGGCATCCGCACGCTGTCGCGCGTCGAGTACGAGGGCAACCTCAACCTCACGCTCGTGGCGGTGGCGCTCGGCTTCGGCATCATCCCGATCGCCGTTCCCGACTTCTACGACCAGTTCCCGACCTGGGTGGGCATGATCTTCCACTCCGGCATCGCGGCCGCCGCGGTGGTGTCGGTGCTGCTGAACCTCGTCTTCAACGAGATCCGGTGGGGGCGACGCAGCAAGGACCCGTCGGTGTTCACGGCAGGCTCCTCCGCGCGGCTCGTCGTGACCGAGGAGCAGGAGCAGCGCCGGGCGGAGTACTTTGTGCGGCTCGACGCCGAGCACCGGGCTGCGCGCCGCGCCCGCCTCAACGCGGACGTGCAGGCGCGGATGCGCCACGGCCACGGGCGTCGCTCGGGCTGCGTGTCGGCGATCGACCTCGACGCCGACGGGGTGCCCGACGTCCTGCAGATCCGCGAGGGGGCCCGCGCCGCGGTCGCGGAGCGCCGCCCCGACGCCGACGCGCGCCCGCTGGTGCACGCGGGCGCCGGCGACCCGGGGGAGGGGTGAGCCGGATGCGGCCCCGGGCGCCGTCAGGCCGCGAGCAGCTCCTTGGAGATGGTCTCGGCCACCTCGTGCAGCAGGGGGAGGGCGGCCTCGCCGAACTCGTAGGTGACGCGGGCCGCCGGTCCGGACACCGAGAGGGCGGTGGGCGTGGGGGCTCCCTTGACCGGGACGGCGAAGCACCGCACGCCGATCTCCTGCTCGCCGTCGTCGACGGCGTACCCCTGCTCGCGGATGGTGCCGATCTCCTTGAGGAGGTCGTCCGGGTCCGTGATCGACAGGTCGGTGGCCGGCGGCATCCCGACGCGGCCCATGATGTCGCGGATGGTCTGGTCAGGCAGCTCTGCGAGCACCATCTTGCCGACGCCGGTGCAGTGCGTGTAGACGCGGCGGCCCACCTCGGTGAACATCCGCATCGAGTACGACGACGAGGCCTGCGCCACGTAGACCACCATGTCGCGGTCGATCATCGCGAGGTTGGCGCTCTCGCCGAGCTCGCGGGCCAGGCGCTCCAGGTGGGGGCGGGCGCTGGCGCCGAGCTGGCGGCCGGCGCTCTCGCCGAGGCGGATCAGCCGCGGACCGAGGGTGTACCGGCGGGACGGGAGCTGGCGGGCGTAACCGCGGCCGACGAGGGTCCGCATCAGCCGGTGGATCGTCGGGAGCGGGAGGCCGGCCGCGGCCGCCAGCTCGCTCAGCGCGGCGTCGCCGCCCAGGTCGGTCATGATCTCGAGCAGGTCGATCGCCCGGTCCACCGACTGGACTCCGGTGCCGTTCGCCATGGTCAGGTCCCCCTCCGCAACGTGGTGTGAACCGTTCCCGGTTCTAGAAACCATCCTTCCACATCTCGAAACTTCATGTCATCAGCTCCCTGAGTCATCAGCTCCCTGAAAGGAAACCCTGGCCATGGCGATGCCCAGCCCCAGCTACACGATCACCCTCCGCGTCGAGGCGCCGGCGTCCCAGCGCGCGACGAGCGAGATCGTCCACGAGATCGCCACGGCCGGCGGCTCGGTGATGGGCGTCGACATCGCGCAGTCGCACACCGACACGATCGTCGCCGACGTCACCTGCGACACCGTGGACGCCGAGCACGGCGAGCGGATCGTCGAGGCCCTCGACGCCCTCGACGGCGTGCGCGTGCTGAAGATGTCGGACTCGACGTTCCTCATGCACCTCGGCGGGAAGATCTCCGTGACGCCGAAGGTGCCGCTCAAGACCCGGCGCGACCTGTCCCGCGCGTACACGCCGGGCGTCGCCCGCGTCTGCCTCGCGATCGCCGACCGCCCGGAGGACGCGCGCCGCCTGACCATCAAGCGCAACACCGTCGCGGTGGTGACCGACGGCACCGCCGTCCTGGGCCTCGGCGACATCGGGCCGGCGGCCGCCATGCCGGTGATGGAGGGCAAGGCCGCACTGTTCAAGCAGTTCGCCGACGTCGACGCATGGCCCATCGCCCTCGACACGACGGACACCGAGGAGATCATCCGGACCGTCAAGGCGATCGCGCCCGGCTTCGGCGGCGTGAACCTCGAGGACATCTCCGCCCCGCGCTGCTTCGAGATCGAGAAGCGCCTGCGCGAGGAGCTGGACATCCCCGTGTTCCACGACGACCAGCACGGCACCGCCATCGTGGTGCTGGCGGCGCTGATCAACGCCCTCAAGGTCGTGGGCAAGAAGATCGAGGACGTGCGCATCGCCGTCTCCGGCGTCGGCGCCGCCGGCTCCGCCATCATCCGCCTGCTGCTCGCCCAGGGCGCCCGCGACATCATCGGCTTCGACCGCCACGGCGCGCTCACCGCCGAGTCGGCGCACGGCGACGAGAACCGCGCGTGGATCGTGGAGAACACGAACCCGTCCGGCTTCACCGGCACGCTCAAGGAGGGTCTCGCGGGCGCCGACGTGTTCGTCGGCGTGTCGGCCGGCAACATCCTCACGGGCGCCGACGTCGCGCGGATGAACGACGACGCGATCGTGTTCGCCCTCGCGAACCCGACCCCCGAGGTCGACCCGATCGCCGCCGGCGAGACGGCCGCCGTCGTCGCCACGGGCCGCAGCGACTACCCGAACCAGATCAACAACGTGCTGGCGTTCCCGGGTCTGTTCCGCGGCCTGCTCGACGCGGGCGCCACCCAGATCACCGACGAGATGCTGCGCGTCGCGGCCGTCGCGATCTCCTCGGTGGTGAGCGAGGACGAGCTCAACTCCGCGTTCATCATCCCCGGCGTCTTCGACAGCCGTGTGGCCGAGGCGGTCGCCGACGCCGTCCGGGCCGAGGGCCTCAAGGAGGTCCCGCCGGCGGACCAGCGCGCCGATGACGCCGAGCACCTGGCGCAGCACCTGGGCCGGGCGCTGCACCCGGAGACGGCGGTGGCGCGATGAAGGTCTCCCTCGACCAGGCCGCCCTCGGCGACGTCGAGCGCCGCCTCGCCGAGCACGACGCCCACCTCGAGCGCGCCTACCCGGGCGACGACGGCACGCGCCAGCCGGTGCACACCGTCTACGTCCCGGCGCACCGCTACACCGCGGGGCTCGCCGCGGAGTGGGGCGCGCAGGCCTGGGCCGCCGTCCAGGCGCAGGGGACCGACGCGCTCCTGGACGCCGTCGGCGTGCGCGCCGACCTCCGCGACGCGGTCGCCGCCCAGGTGGAGCGCAAGCTCGCGACCGAGCCGATCGAGGACCTGCGTATCGATCTCGAGGACGGGTACGGGACGCACCCCGACTCGGCCGAGGACGAGGTCGCCGCGGCGGCCGCCGCGGCCCTGCGCGTCGAGCTGGACGCGGGCGGCGCGACGCCGTTCGTGGGCATCCGCTTCAAGTGCTTCGAGCGGCCGACGCGGGCGCGCGGGCTGCGCACGCTGGACGTCTTCGTCAGCACGCTGGCGTCGTCGGGCGACCTGCCCGAGGGGCTCGTCCTGACCCTGCCGAAGGTGACCGCCGTCGCGCAGGTCGAGGCGATGGTCGCGGTGTGCGAGCGCCTCGAGGAGGCGAACGGGCTCCCCGCGGGCCGGCTGCGGTTCGAGGTGCAGGTGGAGACGCCGCAGTCGATCCTCGACGCGGCGGGCACGGCCACGGTCGCGCGGATGATCCACGCGGGCGGCGGGCGCGTCAGCGGCCTGCACTACGGCACCTACGACTACTCGGCGTCGCTCGGGATCTCCGCGGCGTACCAGTCGATGGAGCACCCGGCGGCGGACCTCGCCAAGGAGGTCATGCAGCTCGCGGCCGCGGGGACGGGCGTGCGCCTGTCCGACGGGTCGACGAACGTGCTGCCGGTCGGCGACGACGCGCAGGTGCGCGCCGCGTGGGCGAACCACGGGCGCCTCGTGCGCCGCTCGCTGGAGCGCGGGTTCTACCAGGGCTGGGACCTGCACCCGGCCCAGCTGCCGAGCCGGTTCGCCGCGACGTACGCGTTCTACCGCGAGGGCTTCGAGCCCGCGGCCGAGCGGCTGTCGAACTACGTGAACGAGGTGGAGGGCGCGGTGCTCGACGAGCCCGCCACCGCCAAGGCGCTCGCGTGGTACCTCAAGCGCGGCCTCGACTGCGGAGCCCTCGGCGCCGACGAGATCGTCACGCGCACCGGCCTGCAGCCGGCGGAGCTCACGGCGATGGTCACACGCCCCCTCGGCGGCTGATCTCGCGCTCCCGCAGCGCACGGCCACGACGGCCCGGCAGGACGACGTCCTGCCGGGCCGTCGGCGTGTGCGCCGGATCACGACCGGAGGCCGGGACGGGCCCCCTGCGGGGTTGACCTATCCGCCCGACCCGGCGTAGCGTTTTCACTACAAGGAACCAAACTTCCATCTGGCGAAAGCGAGTCAGCGATGACGGACCAGATCCCCTACACCGTGAACTGCTCGATCCTCCTCACGGACCTGCCGCTCCTGGAGCGTCCGGCGGCCGCCAAGGCGGCCGGGTTCGACGGCGTCGAGCTATGGTGGCCCTTCGCCACCCCGACGCCCGCGGCGGACGAGATCGACGCCCTCGTCGGCGCGCTGGCCGACGCCGGCGTGCAGCTGACGGGCCTCAACTTCGACGCCGGCAACATGCCCGGCGGCGACCGCGGCCTGATCTCCTGGCCGGAGCGGTCGGCGGACCTGCGCGCCAACCTCGACGTCGTCGCCCGCATCGGCGAGCGCACCGGCTGCCGCGCGTTCAACGCGCTCTACGGCAACCGGGTCGACGGCGTGGACCCGGCGGCCCAGGACGAGCTCGGCGCCGAGAACCTCGCGCTGGCCGCGAAGGCGGTCGAGCGCATCGGCGGCACCGTGCTGGTGGAGCCGGTCTCCGGCACCCCCGCGTACCCGCTGAAGACGTCGGCCGACGCCGTCGCCGTCCTGGACCGCGTCCGCGACGAGCACGGGGCCACCAACCTGGGCCTGCTCTTCGACGTCTACCACCTGTCGGTCAACGGCTCGGACGTCGACCTGGACCTCAAGACCTACGGCGACCGCATCGCCCACGTCCAGGTCGCCGACGCCCCCGGCCGCGGCGCCCCGGGCAGCGGGGACCTGCCGATCCAGCGCTGGATCGGCGACCTGCGCGCCGCCGGCTACGCCGGCCCCGTCGGCCTCGAGTACAAGACGGCCGACGCCGACCCGTTCGCCTGGCTGCCCCGCGCCGAGCGCTCCGCGCGCTGAGCGCCCACCGCGACCCCCTCGACCTCCCCGGAAGGACCCGACCAATGAGCACCATCGCCTTCATCGGCCTCGGCATCATGGGCAGCCCGATGGCCGTCCACCTGCAGGACGCCGGGCACGCCGTCATCGGCTACAACCGCACCGCCGCCAAGGCGCAGCCCCTCGTCGAGGCCGGCGGGACCGCCGCCTCGTCGGTGGCCGAGGCCGTCAAGGCGGCCGACGTCGTCGCGATCATGGTGCCGGACTCGCCGGACGTCGAGGGCGTCCTCACCGGGGACGACGGCGTCCTCGCCCACGCCCAGCCGGGCACCCTGATCATCGACTTCTCGTCGATCCGCCCGGACGTGACGGTCGCGCTCGCCGAGCAGGCGACGGCCGCCGGCTTCCGCTACCTCGACGCGCCGGTCTCCGGCGGCGAGGCGGGCGCCAAGAACGCCGCGCTGTCGATCATGGTGGGCGGCTCGGCGGAGGACTTCGCCGCGGCGTCCGAGGTGTTCGACGCGGTCGGCAAGACCGTCGTGCACGTGGGCCCCTCGGGCTCCGGCCAGACGGTCAAGGCCGCCAACCAGCTCATCGTCGCCGGCAACATCGCGCTGCTGGCCGAGGCCGTGATCTTCCTCGAGGCGTTCGGCGTCGACACCGAGGCGGCCGTGAAGGTCCTCGGCGGCGGGCTCGCCGGGTCGGCGGTGCTCAACCAGAAGGCCGAGAAGATGCTGGGCCGCGAGTTCGCCCCCGGGTTCCGCATCGACCTGCACCACAAGGACCTGGGCATCTTCACGTCCGCCGCGCGCGAGCAGGGCGTCGTCGCCCCCGTCGGCGCCGTCGTCGCGCAGCTCATGGCCGCGGCCCGCGCCGAGGGCGACGGGTCGCTGGACCACTCCGGCCTGTTCAACGCGATCGCGCGCCTGTCCGGTCGCGACTGACCGCCCCGAAACGACCCAGAAGACTCGAAGGAGAGCACCATGCCCCGCATGCGCGCGGTCGACGCCGCGGTCGCCATCCTGGCGAAGGAGGGTGCCACCGAGGCCTTCGGCCTCCCCGGCGCCGCCATCAACCCGTTCTACGACGCCATGCGCCAGCACGGCGGCATCCACCACGTGCTCGCCCGGCACGTCGAGGGCGCGTCGCACATGGCCGACGGCTACTCGCGCGCCGAGCGCGGCAACATCGGCATCTGCATCGGCACGTCGGGGCCCGCGGGCACCGACATGATCACCGGCCTGTACGCCGCGTGGGCCGACTCGATCCCGATGCTGTGCATCACGGGCCAGGCCCCGGTGGCCAAGCTCGACAAGGAGGACTTCCAGGCCGTCGACATCGCGTCGATCGCCGCGCCGGTCACCAAGCTGGCCAAGACGGTCCTCGAGGCGTCGCAGGTGCCGGGCGTCTTCCAGCGCGCGTTCCAGCTGATGCGCTCCGGCCGCCCCGGCCCGGTGCTCATCGACCTGCCGATCGACGTGCAGATGACGGAGATCGAGTTCGACCCGGAGACCTACGAGCCGCTGGCGCCCGAGCGTCCCGAGGCCACGCGCGAGCAGGTCGCCAAGGCCCTGAACATGCTGCTCGCCGCGGAGCGTCCCCTGATCGTGGCCGGCGGCGGCATCATCAACGCCGGCGCGGAGGCCGAGCTCGTCGAGCTCGCCGAGACCCTCGGCGTCCCGGTGGTGCCGACCCTCATGGGCTGGGGCGCGATCCCCGACGACCACCCGCTGACCGCGGGCATGGTCGGCATCCAGACGTCGCACCGCTACGGCAACGCGACGTTCCTGGAGTCGGACTTCGTCATCGGCGTCGGCAACCGGTGGGCCAACCGCCACACCGGCGGCCTGAAGACGTACACCGAGGGCCGCACCTTCGTGCACGTCGACATCGAGCCCACGCAGATCGGCCGCGTGTTCGCGCCCGACTACGGCGTGGTGTCCGACGCGGGCGCGTTCCTGCGCACCGCGCTCGAGGTCGCCGCCGAGCGCAAGGCCGCCGGCCAGGTGCCGGACTGGTCGGCGTGGGCCGCGTCCGCGCAGGAGCGCAAGGGGCAGCTGCAGCGCAAGACGCACTTCACCGAGGTGCCGATCAAGCCGCAGCGCGTGTACGAGGAGATGAACAAGGCGTTCGGCCGCGACACGGTCTACGTCACCACGATCGGCCTGTCGCAGATCGCCGGCGCGCAGCTGCTGCACACGTACCACCCGCGGCACTGGATCAACGCCGGCCAGGCGGGCCCGCTGGGCTGGACCGGCCCGGCCGCGCTGGGCGTGTCCCGCGCGCTGCCCGAGGGCAACGTCGTGGCGCTGTCGGGCGACTACGACTTCCAGTTCATGCTGGAGGAGCTCGCGGTGGGCGCGCAGCACCACCTGCCCTACGTGCACGTGGTGGTGAACAACGCCTACCTCGGCCTGATCCGCCAGTCGCAGCGCGCGTTCGACATGGACTTCCACGTGTCCCTCGCGTTCGACAACATCAACATGTCGGGCGGCGGCGGGGAGCCCGAGGGCTACGGCGTGGACCACGTCAAGGTCGCCGAGGCGCTGGGCTGCAAGGCGATCCGGGTCAAGGACCCGGAGGACCTGGCGGCGGCGTTCGCCAAGGCGCAGGCCATGACCGCGGAGTTCCGCGTCCCCGTGGTGGTCGAGGTCATCCTCGAGCGCGTCACCAACATCGCGATGGGCGCCGAGCTCGACGGGGTGAACGAGTTCGAGGACCTGGCCATCTCGGCCGAGGACTCGCCCACGGCCATCGCGCTGCTCGACTGAGCGCGAGCGGCTGAGCGGTACCCGACGACGGCGACGGGAGAGACGATGACGAGGACGGGCAGCGACGGACGGGGAGGTGGAGCGACCGTGACGACGACGGGACCGACGACGGCGCGCGTGCTGCTCGCCCCGGACAAGTTCAAGGGCTCCCTGACCGCGCGGGAGGTCGCCGCCCACCTGGCGGCCGGCCTGCGCCGCGCGGTGCCCGGCGTCGTCGTCGACCAGCTCCCCGTGGCCGACGGCGGCGAGGGCACCCTCGAGGCGGCCCTCGCCGCCGGGTACACGGCGGTGGACCTGGTGGCGACCGGCCCCCTCGGGGAACCGGTGGCCACCCGGTACGCCCGCCGCGGCGGCACCGCCGTCGTCGAGATGGCCGCGGTCACCGGGCTCGCGATGGTGCGCCCGACGGCGGCCACGGCGCTCGCCGCCACCTCCCGCGGACTCGGCGAGGTGATCGCGCACGCCCTCGACGCGGGGGCGCGCGAGATCGTCGTCGGCGTCGGCGGCTCGGCCAGCACGGATGGCGGAGCGGGCATGCTCGCCGCGCTCGGCGCGCGGCTCGCGTCGGGGGCCGGGGACGTCGCCGACGGCGGCGGCCACCTGCACGAGCTGACCGACGTGGACCTCGCGGGGCTGCACCCCGCGCTCGCGGACACCGAGATCGTGCTCGCGAGCGACGTGGACAACCCGCTGCTCGGCGAGCACGGCGCGGCCGCCGTCTACGGGCCGCAGAAGGGCGCCGACGCCGGCACGATCGCCGAGCTGGAGCTGGGCCTGGTCACCTGGGTGGACGTCCTCGCGACCGTGGGCGTCACCGGCGCTCGCGGGTACGCGGCGGCGCCCGGCGCGGGCGCGGCCGGGGGAGTGGGCTTCGCGTGCCTACTGCTCGGCGCCGAGCGGCGCCCCGGCGTCGAGGAGGTGCTCGCCCTCACGGGCTTCACCGAGCGCCTCGCCGGCGTGGATCTCGTCGTCACCGGCGAGGGCAGCCTCGACCGCCAGTCCCTGCACGGCAAGACGCCGGTGGGCGTCGCGGCCGCGGCGGCCGCGGCCGGCGTGCCGACGGTCGCCGTGTGCGGCCGTACCACCCTGAGCCCCGAGAGCGCCGCCGCCGCCGGCCTCCGCGCGGTGCACGCCCTCACCGACGTCGAGCCGGACGTCGCCCGCTGCATCGCCGAGGCGGGCCCGCTGCTCGAGACCCTCGCCGCGCGGCTCGCCGGCCACCTCCCGGTGCCCGCCGCAGCGGACCCCGCGACGATCACGATGGAGAACGCATGACCACCGCACCCCACGACCTCGTCGTCCGCGCCGCCCGCGCGCTGACCCCCGACGGCGAGCGCGCCGTCGAGGTCGGCGTGACGGCCGGCCGGATCGCGGCGGTCGTCCCGCTCGGCACCGGGCTCGCCGGTGCCGAGGTGCTGGACCTCGCCGAGGACGAGGTGCTGCTGCCCGGCCTCGTCGACTCGCACGTGCACGTCAACGAGCCCGGCCGCACCGAGTGGGAGGGCTTCGCCACCGCGACGCGCGCCGCGGCCGCCGGCGGCGTCACGACCATCGTCGACATGCCGCTCAACTCGTTGCCGCCCACGACCTCGGTCGCGAACCTCGAGGTCAAGAGGCAGCGCGCGGTGGACCAGGCCTTCGTCGACGTGGGCTTCTGGGGCGGCGCGGTGCCGGGCAACACGGCCGACCTGCGCCCCCTGCACGACGCGGGCGTCTTCGGCTTCAAGTGCTTCCTCGCGGACTCGGGGGTACCGGAGTTCGGGCACCTCGAGACCGACGAGCTGCGCGCCGACCTGGCCGAGCTGACCACGTTCGGCGGCATGATGATCGTGCACGCCGAGGACCCGGGCACGCTCGAGGACGCCCCGCAGGAGCCGGGCCGCGACTACAAGACCTTCCTCGCCTCGCGCCCCGCGAAGGCCGAGTCGACGGCGATCGCGGCGCTCATCGACGCGGCGCGCGCCACCGGCGCCCGCGCGCACGTCCTGCACCTGTCGGACGCCGACTCCCTGCCGATGATCGCCGCGGCGCGGGCCGACGGCGTGCGCCTCACGGTCGAGACGTGCCCGCACTACCTGTCGCTGGACGCCGACCACGTGCCCGACGGCGCGACGGCGTACAAGTGCTGCCCGCCGATCCGCGAGCAGGACAACCAGGACCGCCTCTGGCAGGGGCTGCGCGACGGCCTCATCGACGTCGTCGTGACCGACCACTCGCCGGCCACCGCCGAGCTCAAGCAGCCGGCCTCCGGCGACTTCGCGGAGGCGTGGGGCGGCGTGGCCTCGCTCCAGCTCGGGCTGGCCGTCGTGTGGACCGAGGCGCGCCGCCGCGGCGTCCCGCTGGCGGAGGTCGTGGGCTGGATGTCCGCCGGCCCGGCCGCGCTGGTCGGCCTGGAGCGCAAGGGCGGCATCGCCGTCGGCAAGGACGCGGACCTCGCGGTCTTCGCGCCCGACGCGACGTTCGTCGTCGACCCGACGCGCCTGCACCACAAGAACCCGGTCACGCCGTACGCCGGTCGCGACCTCACGGGCGTGGTGCGCCGCACGCTGCTGCGCGGGCGCGCCGTGGGTGACGAGCCCACCGGCACCCTGCTGCGCCGCGGCGAGGCCTGAGCCGAGCCCTGACGAGACCGACGACGAGCACGACGACGAGAACGACCACGAAGGACGACTGACATGACGCGACTCCAGCCGGGCGACACCGCCCCCGACTTCACCCTCACCGACTCCGCCGGCGCCGCCGTGTCCCTCGCGGACGTGCGCGCCGGGGCGGACAAGGGCGTCGTCGTGTACTTCTACCCGAAGGCGGGCACCCCGGGGTGTACCACCGAGGCGTGCGACTTCCGCGACAACCTCGCGTCGCTCGCCGGGGCCGGGTACGCCGTCGTCGGGGTCTCCGCGGACCCGGTCGAGGACATCCGCGCCTTCGTGGAGGCCGAGCACCTGACCTTCCCCCTGCTGAGCGACGCGGACCACGCGGTGGCCGACGCCTACGGCACGTGGGGCCCGAAGACGATCGGCGACCGGACGTTTGACGGCGTGCACCGCTGCACGTTCGTCGTCGACCCGGACGGCACGCTCCGCAGCGCGGAGTACGACGTCGAGGCGACGGGCCACGTGGCCGCTCTCCGCCAGCAGCTGGTGGGTGCCTGAGCACCCACGACCCGGTAGGGTCGGCTGGCAGGTTTCCGCTAGGCGTAATACGAATTCCGCTGTGCAAGCGCACGGCTGCAGCACACCCCCGTAGAACGAGAACAAGGAGGGACTGTCGTGGAGCTCCCCGACGGCCTGACCATCACCGCCGAGATCGGTGAGCGCGACACCGAGGTGCTCACCCCGGCCGCGCTCGACCTCATCGTCACCCTGCACCGGCAGCTCGGCGCCCGCCGCCTCGAGCTGCTGGACGCGCGGGCCCGTCGCCGCGAGGCGCTCGCCGACGGCGGCACGCTCGACTTCCTGCCCGAGACGGCGCACGTCCGCGCCGACGACTCCTGGAAGGTCGCGCCCCCGGCCCCCGGCCTGGTCGACCGCCGCGTCGAGATCACCGGCCCCACCGACCGCAAGATGACGATCAACGCGCTCAACTCGGGCGCGAAGACGTGGCTCGCGGACCAGGAGGACGCCAACACGCCGCAGTGGCGCAGCGTGGTGGGCGGCCAGCTCAACCTGCTCGACGCGATCGGGCGCCGGATCGACTTCACCAACGAGGCCGGCAAGACCTACGCCCTCAAGCCCGACGAGGAGCTCGCGACGATCATCGTGCGCCCCCGCGGCTGGCACATGAACGAGAAGCACGTCCTCGTCGACGGCGAGCAGACGTCGGGCGGGCTCGTGGACTTCGCGCTCTACGTCGCCACGGCCGGCCTGCGGCAGATCGAGAAGGGCCTCGGGCCGTACTTCTACCTGCCGAAGATGGAGTCGCACCTCGAGGCGCGCCTGTGGAACGAGGCGTTCGTCCTCGCCCAGGACACCCTCGGCATCCCGCGCGGCACCATCCGCGCCACGGTGCTCATCGAGACCATCCCGGCCGCGTTCGAGATGGAGGAGATCCTCTACGAGCTGCGCGAGCACTCCGCCGGCCTCAACGCCGGCCGCTGGGACTACCTCTTCTCCGTGGTGAAGAACTTCCGCACCCGCGGCGCGGAGTTCCTGCTGCCCGACCGCAACCAGATCACGATGACGGTGCCGTTCATGCGGGCCTACACCGAGCTCCTGGTCTCGACGTGCCACAAGCGCGGCGCGCACGCGATCGGCGGCATGGCCGCCTTCATCCCGAGCAAGGACGCCGAGGCCAACGAGCAGGCGTACGCGAAGGTCCGCGCGGACAAGGCCCGCGAGGCCGGCGACGGCTTCGACGGCTCCTGGGTGGCGCACCCGGGCATGGTCGCCACCTGCAAGGAGGTCTTCACCGAGGTGCTGGGGGAGCGGCCGAACCAGATCGACCGCACCCGCGACGACGTGCGCGTGACCGCTGCGGACCTGCTGTCCGTGGACAAGACGCCCGGCACGGTCACCGAGGTCGGCCTGCGCAACAACGTCTCCGTGGGCATCCAGTACCTCCAGGCCTGGCTGGGCGGCCTCGGCGCCGTCGCCATCTTCGGCCTCATGGAGGACGCCGCGACCGCGGAGATCTCCCGGTCGCAGGTGTGGCAGTGGCTGCACAACGGCGTCGTCCTCGCCGACTCGGGCGAGAAGGTGACCCGCGAGCTCGTCGACCGCGTCGTCGAGGAGGAGGTGGCGAAGCTCCCGGGCGACGCCGCCGACTACGACGAGGCGCGGACCACCTTCATGGAGGTCGCCGTCGCCGACGAGTACATCGACTTCCTCACGACGGCCGCCTACGAGCGGATGGACTGAGGAACCCGGCACCGCTCGGCTGCGACGGGGGCGCCGAGCACCGCCGGTGCGTGACGGCCGGGACCATGTTCTGTGTGACGTGGTCCCGGCCGTTTCGTGCTCTCCGGCGTCGTCCCTGGCGTCACACGGAGACAACCTCCCCGACACGTGGCGCCCACTAGACTGGCGGCCATGTCCACCATCTCCCGAGACGAGGTCGCGCGCGTCGCCGCCCTGGCCCGGATCGACCTGCGCGACGACGAGGTCGACCGGCTCGCCGGCGAGCTCGACGTCATCGTCGACTCGATCGCCCGCGTGAACGAGGTCGCCACCCCCGACGTGCCCGCGACGAGCCACCCGCTGCCCATGACCAACGTGTTCCGCGAGGACGTGCCGCAGCCCGCGCTGCCCGTCGCGGACGTGCTGGCCGCCGCGCCGGACGCCCAGGACGGGCGCTTCGCCGTGCCGCAGATCCTCGGGGAGGAGTGAGATGACGGACCTGACCCGCCTCAGCGCGGCGGAGCTCGCCGACGTCCTGGCCCGCAAGGAGGCCTCGAGCGTCGAGGCCACGCGCGCGCACCTGGACCGCATCGCGGCCGTCGACGGCGACGTGCACGCGTTCCTGCACGTGAGCGACGAGGACGCGCTGGCCACGGCCGCCGACGTCGACGCCCGCCGCGCCGCCGGCGAGGAGCTGCACCCGCTGGCCGGCGTGCCGATCGCGCTCAAGGACATCGTGGTCACGAAGGGCATGCCCTCGACCGCCGGCTCCAAGATCCTCGAGGGCTGGATCCCGCCCTACGACGCGACGCTCGTCGAGAAGATCCGGGCCGCGGGCCTGCCGATCCTCGGCAAGACGAACATGGACGAGTTCGCGATGGGCTCCTCCACGGAGCACTCCGCGTTCGGCGACACCCACAACCCGTGGGCCCTCGACCGCATCCCCGGCGGCTCGGGCGGCGGCTCGGCGGCCGCCGTGGCCGCCTTCGAGGCGCCGCTCGCGATCGGCACCGACACCGGCGGCTCGATCCGCCAGCCGGGCGCCGTCACGGGCACCGTCGGCGTCAAGCCCACCTACGGCAGCGTGTCCCGCTACGGCCTCATCGCGATGGCGTCGTCGCTGGACCAGGCCGGCCCCGTCACCCGCACGGTCCTGGACTCCGCGCTCCTGCACGAGCTCGTCGGCGGGCACGACCCCCGCGACTCCACGTCCATCCCCGAGGCGCTGCCGCCGCTGGTCGAGGCCGCCCGCGCCGGCGCGCTGGGCGACCTGTCCGGCCTGCGCGTGGGTGTCGTGACGCAGCTGCAGGGCGAGGGCTACCAGCCGGGCGTGCTGGCCCGGTTCCACGAGTCGCTCGAGCTGCTCACCAAGGCCGGTGCCGAGGTCGTCGAGGTCTCCTGCCCGAGCTTCGACTACGCGCTCGCCGCGTACTACCTGATCATGCCCGCGGAGGCGTCGAGCAACCTCGCGAAGTTCGACGGCATGCGCTTCGGGCTGCGCGTCGAGCCCACCGACGGCCCGGTCACCGCGGAGCGCGTCATGGCCGCCACCCGCGGCGCCGGCTTCGGCGACGAGGTCAAGCGCCGCGTCATCCTGGGCACCTACGCCCTGTCGGCCGGCTACTACGACGCCTACTACGGCAGCGCGCAGAAGGTCCGTACGCTCATCCAGCGCGACTTCGACTCGGCGTTCTCGCAGGCCGACGTGCTGGTCTCGCCCACGGCGCCCACCACGGCGTTCAAGCTGGGGGAGAAGCTGGACGACCCGCTGGCGATGTACCTCAACGACGTCGCGACCATCCCGGCCAACCTCGCCGGCGTGCCGGGCATCTCGGTGCCCAACGGCCTGTCCGACGACGGCCTGCCCGTCGGGTTCCAGATCCTCGCGCCGGCGAAGGCGGACGACCGCCTCTACCGTGTCGGCGCCGCGCTCGAGTCGGCCCTCGAGTCCACCTGGGGCGCCCCGCTGCTGTCGCGCGCGCCCGAGCTGGGCTGACGGCGGAGAACAGGAGACCACCACTGTGACCACCACGACCCCTGCTCTCGTCGCCTACGACGACGCCGTGCGCCGGTACGACCCGGTGCTCGGCATCGAGGTGCACGTCGAGCTCGGCACCCGCACCAAGATGTTCTGCGCGGCGGAGCAGTCCTTCGGCGCCGAGCCGAACACGCAGACCACGCCGGTCTCGCTCGGCCTGCCGGGCGCGCTGCCCGTCGTCAACGGCACCGCCGTCGAGTACGCGATCCGCATCGGCCTGGCGCTCAACTGCCAGATCGCGGAGACCTGCCGCTTCGCCCGGAAGAACTACTTCTACCCGGACGTGCCGAAGAACTTCCAGACCTCGCAGTACGACGAGCCGATCGCCTACGAGGGCTGGCTCGACGTCGAGCTCGAGGACGGCACCGTGCACCGCGTCGAGATCGAGCGCGCGCACATGGAGGAGGACGCCGGCAAGAACACGCACGTCGGCGGCTCCGCGGGCCGCATCCATGGCGCCGAGTACTCGCTGGTCGACTACAACCGCGCCGGCGTCCCGCTGGTGGAGATCGTCACCAAGCCGATCACCGGCGCGGGGGAGCGGGCGCCCGAGGTGGCCCGCGCCTACGTGCAGGCGCTGCGCGACATCTTCCGGGTGCTCGGCGTCTCCGAGGCCCGCATGGAGCGCGGCAACGTCCGCGCCGACGTCAACCTCTCGCTGCGCCCCACGCCTGAGTCGCCGCTGGGCACGCGCACGGAGACGAAGAACGTCAACTCCTTCCGGTCCGTGGAGCGGGCCGTGCGCTACGAGGTCTCGCGGCAGGCCGCGCTCCTGGACGCCGGGCAGACCGTGATCCAGGAGACGCGCCACTTCCACGAGGAGGACGGCTCGACGTCGCCCGGCCGCGTGAAGTCCGACGCCGAGGACTACCGGTACTTCCCGGAGCCCGACCTCGTGCCGGTGGCCCCGTCGCGCGAGTGGGTCGAGGAGATCCGCGCCACCCTGCCGGAGCTGCCGCAGGCCCGCCGTCGCCGCCTGCACGACGAGTGGGGTTTCGCGGACGCCGAGATGCGCGACGTCGTCAACGCGGGCGCCCTGGACCTCGTCGAGGCCACGGTGGCCGCGGGCGCGAGCCCGGCCGCCGCGCGCAAGTGGTGGATGGGCGAGCTGGCCCGCCGCGCCAAGCAGGAGGAGGTCGAGCTCGCGGACCTCGCGATCACGCCCGCGCAGATCGGCGAGCTCCAGCAGCTCGTCGACTCCGGCCGCATCAACGACAAGATCGCCCGGCAGGTGCTCGACGGCGTGCTCGCCGGCGAGGGCGGCCCGGAGGAGGTCGTGGTGGCCCGCGGGCTGGAGGTCGTCTCCGACGACGGCCCGCTCCTCGAGGCGATCGACGCGGCGCTCGCGGCGCAGCCGGACATCGTGGAGAAGGTCCGCTCCGGCAACCAGGGGCCCGTGGGCGCCATCATCGGCTCCGTCATGAAGGCCACCAAGGGTCAGGCGGACGCCAAGCGCGTGCGCGAGCTGGTGCTGGAGAGGATCGGCTGATGCGCTCGCCCGTCCTGCACGGGGAGCTCGTGCGCCTGCGCGCGCTCGAGGCGCGGGACGCCGACCGGTTGTGGGCGTCGCTGCGCGACCCCGACAACGGCCGGCTCTCGGGGATGGGCACCAGCGGTGCCTCGTCCCGCGCCGAGGTGGGCTCGTGGGCGGCGACCGCGGCGGACCTGGCCGGCCGGTACGACTGGGCGGTCACGTCGGCGGCCGTGCGGGACGGGGAGCTCGTCAGCGACGACCTCCTGGGCGAGATCTCCCTCGACCAGGTGGACCTGCGGCTGATGTCGGCCAACCTGCGCCTGCGGATGATGCCGGACTACCGCGGCCGCGGGTACGGGCGCGAGGCCATCGGCGAGGTGCTGCGGTTCGCGTTCGACCCGGCGGGCCCCGGCCTGCACCGGGTCAGCCTCGCGGTGACGAGCATCAACCCGCGGGCCCGCGCGCTGTACGACTCGCTCGGCTTCCGCGAGGAGGGGCGCCTGCGCGACGCCTTCCGCGACGGGCAGGGCTGGGCCGACGCCATCGTCATGGGCATCCTCGAGGACGAGTTCCGCGCGGGGGCCGGCGAGGGCTGAGCGCCCGCCCGCCGTACGACGCCGGCACCCGCGACTTCGCGGGGGCCGGCGTCGTCGTTCCCGACCATTCTTGACACCGCCGCCGGCACCCCATAAATTCATATAGCAGAAACAGTTTTCCGTTACATGGAAGAACTGCGAGGCAAGGACACGAGTCGCATCGACGGCGAGCGAGGAGCGAGACCCATGACCCAGACCACCCGCTACTACACCCCGCAGGGCGGGCTGCCCGGGCAGGAGGAGCTGCTCACGGACCGAGCGATCGTCACCGAGGCGTACACCGTCATCCCGCGCGGCGTGCTCCGCGACATCGTCACCTCGAACCTGCCCGGCTGGGACAAGACCCGCCTGTGGGTGCTCGCGCGCCCCGTCGAGGGCTTCGCGACGACGTTCGCGCAGTACGTCGTCGAGGTCTCCCCGGGCGGCGGCACCGACCGCGGCGAGATCGAGGAGACCGTGCAGTCGGTCGTCTTCGTCACCGAGGGCACGCTGGTGCTGACCGTCGGCGGCGCCGAGCACGTCCTCGAGCCGGGCGGCTACGCCTACCTCGCGGCCGGCGACGCCTGGGCGCTGCACAACCGCTCGGACGCCAAGGCCGCGTTCCAGTGGGTCCGCAAGGTCTACGAGCGCATCGACGGCCATGAGGCCAAGACCTTCGTCACGCGCGAGCAGGACGTCGAGCCGCGCCCCATGCCCGACACCGACGGCGCCTGGGCCACGACGCGCTTCGTCGACCCCGACGACCTCGCGCACGACATGCACGTCAACATCGTGACGTTCCAGCCCGGCGGCTCCATCCCCTTCGCGGAGACGCACATCATGGAGCACGGCCTGTACGTGCTCGAGGGCAAGGCGGTCTACCGCCTCAACGGCGACTGGGTGGAGGTGCAGGAGGGCGACTTCATGTGGCTGCGCGCCTTCTGCCCGCAGGCCTGCTACGCCGGCGGCCCCAAGCCCTTCCGCTACCTGCTCTACAAGGACGTGAACCGGCAGGTGAAGCTGGACCGCCGCTGACCGCGGCCACCGCGGCGACACCCTGCCGCAGCACCCCGGCGACCGGACGACGCGACCACAGGCGTGCGGGGGCCCGGGAGAAAACCCCCC
>NZ_JBHWYY010000067.1:0-10454 GCF_042728595.1 Isoptericola sp. NPDC060185
TAATCACCCCCTCTCGGGGCGCGGTGCCTGCTGAGCAGGCACGGCTCCCGTCTTGCTGACCCAGCGAAAATCGACAACGTCCGCGGAGCGACGACACGCGTTGCGACACGCGACGGAGCTCAGGTGCGGAGGCCGGGCGCGGTGATCAGGCGTCGAGCGCGCGCACCACGAGGCCCTGCGCCAGCGTGCCGAAGGCGCCGTGCTCGTCGTGCAGCACGCTGGACGTGAGCCCCGCGCCGTCGGCACCGAAGACGACCGACGTGTCGAGCCCCAGCCAGCCGCCCGCGGGCGCGCGGTGCAGGTGCGCCGAGAGGTCGACGTTGGGGAACGCGACCTTCCGCGGGTCGGCGCGCACCGACATCCCGTTGGCGACGTCGAACAGCCCGACGGTGCGGGCGAGCGTGCCCACCTCCTCGTCCTCGACGAGGCCGTGGCCGGTGCGCACCCACACCGTGCCGCGGCCGGGCTCGGCGAGCGTGCGGCGCACGTCGATCGACGCGACGAACGCGCCCGGCCAGTCGGTGGTCGGGTCCCACGCCGGCGTGTCGTCGGGGCGGGCGAGCGGCGCGGGCGCGCCGGCGGCCAGGTCCCGCGTGTCGCCGACGGCGGTGAGCCACGCGCGCAGCGTGACCACCGTGCGGCCGCCGCACGCCACGTCGGCCTGCACCAGCTCGACGCCGCGCCCCGGGCGCAGCACGCGCACGTCCGTCGTCATCTCCTCGAGCCGGTACGGGCCGAGGATGTCGAACGTGAGCCGCGTGGCGGCCAGGTCGTCGCGACCGCGCGCCTCCCGGTCGGCCTCCACCAGGTGCGCGAGCAGCCCGAGGGTGGGGGCCACGTGCTGCTCGTCCGTCTTCCACGCCCCTCCGACGTGCTCGGTGGGCTGGAACGTCGACGTGCCGGTGCGGCGAAAGTAGGCCATGGGTGTCCGTCCTTCGTGGGGAGTGCCGGCCATCCTGCCAGGGCCCGGAGCGCTCTTCGCCTCATCGGGCGGACGGTGCCGTCCCCACCAGCACCAGGGGCCGGCTGGGCAGCGGCTCGAGGCCGTAACGCCGGTAGACGGCGGCGTGCCGGGCCGTGGCGGCGAGCGTCCGCACGGACTCGCCCGGGGGGACCACCTGGCCGACGTGGCGGGCGACCAGGGCGAGCGCGCCGCCCGGCTCCCGCGACGCGACGGAGTCGACCGTCCAGTCCGCCGCGCGGATCGCCGCGGCGTCGGCGCGGCGCTGCTCTCGCGACGCCGCGCGTCGCGCGGGCCGCTGGGTGCGGGAGATCGCCAGCCAAGCGCGGAACGCGACGACGACCAGGACCAGCACAGCCGCCGCCGGCCAGGCGAGGACCACCACGGCGACGAGGACGCCGGCGGCCGGGTCGGCCCCCGCCGCGACGCCGGAGGCGACGCCCAGGACCGCGCCGGCCGTGACCGCGGACGCGAGCACGATCCCGAGGTGGCGGAGCGAGGGCCCCGAGCGCCGGGACCTCACGCGCGCCACCACCGTCGCGTCCCGGTGGACGAACCCGCCGAGCGCCACGAGCGCGACCCACCCCGGCCAGGCGATCGCCGCCCACGCCTGCCTTCCGCGCACCGGGGCGAACGACCAGGCCAGCGTCCACGCCACCGGCCCCACGGCGCGCCCGCGCACCGAGTCCAGCACGGGCTCCGCCGACACGGCGTTCATCTGCATGCCGGGAAGGTACCTCGCGACGATCGTGCCGGGTCGCGGACCTGCGTGGACGGATCGCGGGCCGTCATCCCGCCTGACCGACGACGCCGCGAGCCTCTGCACCCCACGACGCCAGCAGCCGCAGCCGCTCGGCAGACGGCGAGCCGGGCTCCGCGGTGTACACGAGCAGCACCTGGCCGGGCTCGGCGGTGATGGCGAGCTCCTCGTAGGCGAGCGTCAGCTCGCCGACTACCGGGTGCCGGAAGTGCTTGGTGCCGGTGCCGTGGATGCGGACGTCGTGCGCGGCCCAGAGCGTGCGGAAGGGCTCGCTGCGGGTGGACAGCTCGCCCACCAGGTCCTGGAAGGCCTTGTCGTGGGGGTTGCGTCCCGCCTCGGCGCGCATCACGCCCACGCACATCTGGGCCATGACGTCCCAGTCGGGGTAGAAGTCGCGGGCCGCGGGGTCGAGGAACTGGAAGCGCGCCAGGTTGGGCGTGCGCCCGCCGTCGCCGATGACGGGGGCGTAGAACGCGCGGCCCAGCGCGTTGGTCGCGAGCAGGTTCTGCCGCGGGTCGCGGACGAACGCGACGGCGTCCGTGATCGCCTCGAGCGCCCAGTGCAGGCTCGGGCGTGGCGTCGCCGGGCGGGCCGCCCGGCCGCGCGACCGCCCCGACGTCGGGACACCGTCGGCCGCGCGCGCGAGGTCGAGGAGATGGGCGCGCTCGGCGTCGTCCAGCCGGAGGGCGCGGGACACGGCGTCGAGCACCGACGCGCTCGCTCCCGCGATCGTGCCGCGCTCCAGCTTCGCGTAGTACTCGACGCTCACGCCCGCCAGCATCGCGACCTCGCTGCGCCGCAGGCCGGGCACGCGCCGGTTCGAGCCGCCCGGCAGGCCGGCCTCGTCGGGGGTGACCTTGGCGCGGCGCGACATGAGGAACTCGCGCACCTCGGCTCGGTTGTCCATGCCGCCAGGCTAGGCACGGGCCGGGCGCCGCGGCGGCCGCGAAGGGTGTACTGCCGGTACACGGTTCGTCAGGGACTCCCGCCGCGCGGCCGCGCGACGGACGCTGGACGACATGCCCGCTCCCGCCCTGCTGCTCCTCTTCACGGTCTTCGGGCCGATCTCGATGGACCTGTACCTTCCGGCGCTGCCCGCGCTCACCGCGGACCTGGGCGCGGCGACGTCGGTCGCCCAGCTCACCGTGACCGCGTGCCTCGTGGGGCTCGCCGCCGGGCAGCTGGTCGCGGGCCCGCTGTCCGACCGGCTCGGGCGCCGCGGCGTCCTGCTGGTCGGCATCGTGGCGTACGTCGCCACGTCGGCCCTGTGCGCGCTCAGCCCCACCGTGGAGGTGCTGGTCGGCGCCCGCTTCGTGCAGGGCCTCGCGGGCGGCGTCGGCATCGTCGTCGCGCAGGCCGCGGGCCGCGACGTGTACGACGGCGGCGCCCTGATCCGCTTCTACGGCCGCCTCACCGTGGTCGGCGGGCTCGCGGCGATCGTCGGGCCGCTGCTGGGCGGGCAGCTGAGCGCGGTCACCGACTGGCGCGGCCTGTTCGTCTTCCTCGCGGCCGCCGGCGCGGCCATCCTGGTCGTCGCGCTCGTCGCGTTCCCCGAGACGCTGCCTGCCGACCGCCGCACCGCCGGTGGCTTCGCCCAGACGGGGCGCGACTTCCGCGTGCTGCTGTCAGACCGGGTCTTCGTCGGCGCGATCCTGCATCAGGGGTTCATGTACGCGGCGCTGTTCGCGTACCTGTCCGGCGCGACGTACGTGCTGCAGGGCATCTACGGGCTCTCCCCGCAGGGGTACGCGCTCGCGTTCGGCCTCAACTCCGCAGGCTTCATGCTCTGCGGGTTCCTCGCGGGCCGCGCCGCCGAGCGCTGGAGCGTGGCCGGCACCCTCGCCGTCGGCACCGGCCTCGCGGGGCTCGGCGCCCTCGGGCTGCTGCTCGCCGGGCTTACGACGATGCCGCTGTGGGTCGTGGTCGTGGCGCTGCTTGCCCTGGCGAGCGGTGTGGCCACGACCTCCCCGCCGGCGACGACGCTCGCGCTCGTCGGCTACCCGCGGCTGGCCGGCACGGCGTCCTCCCTGCTCGGCATGGTCCGGTTCGGCTTCGGCGGCGCGGCCGCCCCGCTGGTCGGGCTCGCCGGGGCGGCGACGGTCCTGCCCCTCGGCCTCGTTGCCGTCGTCGCCGTCGCGCTCGCGGCCGTCGCCGCCACCACCGTCCGGCGGCGTACCCCACGTACCCCCATCCGCTACTGAGACACACCAACGAACGGAGCACCACCATGCGCGGAGTCATCCTGCACGCCCCCGGCGACGTGCGCGTCGTCGAGCGCGAGGACCCCCGGATCATCCAGCCCACCGACGCGATCATCCGGGTCACCGCGACCTGCATCTGCGGGTCCGACCTGTGGCCGTACCGCGGCGTCGAGGACGTCCACGACGCCGTCATGGGCCACGAGTACGTCGGCGTCGTCGAGGAGATCGGCGCCGACGTGCGGACCGTCAAGGTCGGCGACTTCGTCGTCGGCTCGTTCTGGGCGTCGGACAACACCTGCGAGATCTGCCGGTCCGGCTACCAGGCCTACTGCACCCACCGGGTGCTCATGGGCACCCTCGGCACCCAGTCGGAGCGGGCGCGCATCCCCCTCGCGGACGGCACGCTCGTCGCGACGCCCGGCATGCCCGACGACGACCTGGTGCCGTCGCTGCTCGCCGCCTCCGACGTGCTCGGCACTGGCTGGTTCGCCGCCGTCGCCGCCGAGGCGGGCCCCGGCAAGACGGTCGCCGTCGTCGGCGACGGCGCGGTCGGGCTGCTCGGCGTCCTCGCCGCGAAGCAGCTCGGGGCCGAGCGCATCATCGCCATGTCCCGGCACGCCGAACGGCAGGCACTGGCCCGCCGGTTCGGGGCCACGGACATCGTCGAGGAGCGTGGCGACGCGGGCGTGGCCCGCATCAAGGAGCTCACCGGCGGGCTGGGCGCGCACTCGGTCATCGAGGCCGTCGGCACGCAGGAGTCGATGATGCAGGCCGTGCACTCGACCCGCCCGGGCGGGCACCTGGGCTTCGTGGGCGTCTCCCACGACGTCGCCCTGCCCGGCGACGACCTGTTCATGGCCGGCATCCACCTGCACGGCGGCCCCGCGCCCGTGCGCCGCTTCCTGCCCGAGCTCGTGCGGCTCGTCTGGGACCGGGAGATCGACCCGGGCCAGGTCTTCGACCTCACGCTGCCGCTCGAGAAGGCGGCGGAGGGCTACGCGGCCATGGACGAGCGGCGGGCCACCAAGGTGCTGTTGACCGTCTGAGCTCAGGACTTCGCCGGCGTGAGGGCCAGCACGCCGGCGAGGCCGAGCATCATCCCGCCGCCGGTGCCGCGGATCGCCGCGAGGCGCCGCGGCGACCGGGCGAACCACGCGCGGGCGGTGCCGGCGAGCAGCGCCCAGGCGCCGTCGAGGAGCAGTGCGATCAGCGTGAACTCCAGCCCCAGCACCAGCATCTGCAGGGGGACGGCCCCGGCGTGGAAGTCGACGAACTGGGGGAGTGCCGCCACGAAGAACACGATCGTCTTCGGGTTGGTCGCCCCGACGACGAAGCCCTGCCGCAGCACCGTCCACGACGACGCGGCCCGCGCCCGCGGGTCCGCGCCGACGTCGGTGCCCTCCCGCCGGTGCCGGATCGACTGGATCCCCAGGTAGGCCAGGTACGCGGCACCGAGCAGCTTCAGCACCGTGAACAGCGCGATCGACTGCGCGACGACCGAGCCCACCCCCAGCGCCACCAGGGCGACCGGGACGAGCGCGCCGAGCTCGTTGCCGAGCACGCTCACCAGCCCGCTGCGCCGGCCCAGGGCCAGGGTGCGGCCGATGACGAACAGCACGCTCGGCCCCGGGATCGCGATGAGCACGACCGAGGCCAGCGCGAAGGCGAGGAGCGACTCGGCGGGCGGCACGCGGGAAATCTAGCCCTGGGGACCGGGCGTGGCGAGGGCGATCTCGCGGGAGGCGGCGGGCACCGGTCGCGGGTCCGGGAAGGACCCGTGCCCGAAGAGGATGCGCCGGGCCGCCGCACGACCGGGCGGCGTGCGCAGCGCGGCGACGCCGACGGCCGCGACGGCGGGCGTGCGCACCAGCGACAGCCCGCGGCGCAGGGCGAGCCGCCCTCGGAACCGGGCGCGCAGCGCGGCGCCGTCGTACCGGGCGAGGTCGCGCCGGTCGCCGGAGCGCAGGGCCAGGTCGAGGACGTCGACGGCGTGCTCGGACAGCCGTAGACACGGGTCGAGGCCGCCCGCGGTGAGCGGGGAGACGGCGCCCGCGGCGTCGCCGACCAGCAGCCCGTGCGGGCCGGAGATCCGGCGCAGCAGCCCGCCGACGGGGATGGTCCCGGCGCGTCGCTCGACGACGTCCGGCACCGGGACCCCGGCGAGCCCGGGGGCGCTCGCGGCGAACCTCCGCAGCGCGTCCCGCAGGCCGTGCGGGTACCGGTGGGCGTACCCGGCGACCCCGACGTGCGCGTGCCGGCCGTCGTCGAGCACCCACGCGAGGTAGCCGGGCGCGAGGCGCGGGTCGAGCACGCAGTGGAACGCGGGCACCGCCCCCGGCCGGGCGTCGCGCGGCGGCACCTCGAAGACCTCCTCGGCGCCGACCAGCAGCTCGCGGTTGCGGTCGAGGCCCAGCCCGCGCGCGACGGCGGACCGGGCGCCGTCGGCCCCGACGACGAACGTCGCGCCCACCTCCTCAGGCCCGTGCGGGCCGTGCAGCAGGTGCACGTCGCCGCGGGAGCCGAGGTACCGGGTGCCGAGCTCCAGCCGCACGCCCGCGGCGACGGCGCGGGCCGTGAGCTCCAGGTACAGCGCGGCCATGTCGCCGACGCGGAACTCGTCGTGCGCGCCGTCCAGGGTGACCGGGGCGCGGTGCGACGGCGGGTACAGCACCATCCGGCGGACCGGCGGGCCCAGGTGCTCGGGCGGCAGAGCGAAGTCCTCGAGGGTGCGGCGCACGAAGATGCCCGTGGTCCGGACCGTCGTGTCGAGGCGGGTGCGGCGGTCGGCGAGGACGACATCGTGCCCCCGCCTCGCGAGCTCGGTCGCGGTCCACAGCCCCGCCAGACCGGCCCCGACCACGAGCACGTCAGCCCTCATCGCCGGCACCCCCGTCCACGTCATCGACGTCCACGTCCTCGTCGTGGACCCACTCGAGCAGGTCGCCCGGCTGGCAGTCGAGCACCCGGCACATGGCCTCCAGAGTGGTGAAGCGGACGGCCTTGGCCCGCCCGTTCTTGAGGACGGCGACGTTGGCAGGCGTGAGCCCCACCCGTTCCGCGAACTCCCCGACGCTCATCTTCCGGCGGGCGAGCTCCACGTCGAGGCGGACGACGATCGGCATCAGATCACCCCGTCGAGGTCGGTGCGCAGCTCCGTGGCCTGCCGCAGCAGCGCGCGCAGCACGACCATGAGCAGCGCGACCGCGGCGCCCACGACGAGCGCCAGCAGGAGCGCCAGGGTGGGGCCGGCGCTGCCGGTGCCGGCGGCGAGGAGCAGCACCAGCGCGGCGAGGTCGAGCAGCCACGCGGCCGCGACGGCGGCGACGATGCCGTTGACCCAGACGAGCGCGTGGTCGGAGAAGATCCGGTCGTCGCGCACCATCGTCAGCAGCCGCCACGTGCACACGATCACGACCTCGACGCAGGCCAGGGCGGCGACGGCGAGGACCAGCAGCGGCCAGCGCAGCGACGCCATCTCGGGGTGGTCCTGGGCGGTCGTCGCGGCGAGCGACGGCAGCGCCAGCACCTGGGTGACGACGATGGCGGCGAAGACGGCGACGAGCAGGGCGCGCAGGGGCCCGACGAGGCGCTGGGTGCGTGACATGCGGCCGAGCCTCGCGTCGTCACCTATCGAAAGTCAATAGATATCCATCGCTTCTCACGTTCTTCGCAGAACCTCCCCCGACGTCTGGCCGGGCCGGTCGCCGGGGTGCACGATGGCTCGCGTGAGCACGCCCGAGCCCCCGCACGCGACCCAGCCCCGGTCCCGCCTCGTGCGGATGAGCGCCCGCGACCCCCACGAGCCCGGCCGCACCGCGAGCCCGTTGGAGCTGTTCTTCGACCTCGTCTTCGTGGTCGCGGTGAGCGTCGCGTCCGTGCAGCTGCACCACGCGCTCACGACGGGCGACGTCGCGGGCGGCCTGGCCTCGTTCGGCATGGTGTTCTTCGCCGTCTGGTGGGCGTGGATGAACTTCACCTGGTTCGCCACCTCGTTCGACACCGACGACTGGCTGTACCGCGTGCTCACGGTGGTCCAGATGGCGGGGGTGCTGGTGCTCGCCGCGGGGATCGAGCCGGTGTTCCTCGACGGCGACTTCACCGTCGTGATCGTCGGCTACGTCGTGATGCGGGTGGCGATGATCGCCCAGTGGCTGCGCGCGTCGGGCGCCGACGGGCCGGCCCGCGCCGCGACCCGCGCGTACGCCGCGGGCATCGCCGTCGTGCAGGTCTGCTGGCTCGCGCTCCTCGTCCTGCCCGAGGGGGTGCAGGCGCCGGCGTGGGCCGTCCTCGCCGCGGCGGAGCTCGCCGTCCCCGTGATCGCAGAGCGCCGCGGCCGCACGCCGTGGCACCCGCACCACATCACCGAGCGGTACGGCCTGTTCACGCTGATCCTGCTCGGCGAGAGCCTGCTGGCGTCGTCGAACGCGATCATCGAGGCCCTCCACGACCAGCAGGACCTGGGCTCCCTGGTCTCGATCGCAGTGCTCGCCCTCGTCGTCACCGCGGCGCTGTGGTGGATCTACTTCTGGCCGCCGCACCACCGCGCCCTCGGCGAGGCCCGGCTCTCGCGGTCGCTCCGCTACGGCTACGTGCACTACTTCGTGTTCGCCGCGGCGGGCGCGTTCTCCGCGGGCATCGAGGTGGAGATCGACGCGCTCACCGGGCACACCGAGCTGTCCGACGTGGCCGCGTCGTTCACGGTCACGGTCCCCATCGCCGTGTTCGTGCTGGGCGTCTGGTGGCTCGCGATCCGCGAGAACGCCGACCGCGTGGTCAACACGGTGGTCCCGGTGGGCGCGGTGCTGGTGCTGCTCGACCCGGTGGTCCCGGTGCCCGTGACCCTCACGGCCGTGATCATGGTGGCGATCGTCGTCGTGCTGGTGCTGCACCCGCCGGTCAGCACCTCCCACGCCTCGGGTTGAGCCCGACGCCCGGGATCAGGCCAGGCCGGCGGCCTTCAGCTCGGCGGTGCTGCGCAGGATGCAGAACTCGTTGCCCTCGGGGTCGGCCAGGGTCACCCAGCCGCCGCCGTCGTCCGTGCGCCGGTCGGCGACGACCGTCGCGCCGAGGCCGAGCAGGCGCTCCAGCTCCTCGTCGCGGGTGCGGTCGAGGGCGCGCAGGTCGAGGTGCAGGCGGTTCTTGAGCTCCTTGTGCTCCGGGACCTCGATGAAGAGGACGTGGCCGTGGCTCTCGGCGGGGGCGTCGTGGTCGGCCGGCGGCACGATCATGCACTCCACGTGGCCGGGCAGGTTGGGGTCGCCGGGGACGTCGGTGTAGCCGAGCACCTGGTTCCACCACTGGGACTGGGCGTAGGCGTCGCGGGAGTCGATGGTCGTGTGCGAGATGCGGGAGGTCATGCGGGGTATCAGAGCACGTCACGGCCGTGGCTCCCCAGGCCATTTCGCCGCGCGTCCCCCTATCCTGCGTGCAGTCCTCACCCACCCGTCCTGGAGTCCCGGCATGTCCGACGTCGTCGCCACCGCCTGGTCGGTCGCCCTGTCCGTGGCGGTCTGCGCCTTCTGGGCGGTGTGGCTCGCACACTCGCTGCGCGTCGACCGGCGCCGCCTGCGCAACGGGTTCCTCGCGATCGCCGTCGTGTACACGGGCGTGGCGCTGCTCGGGCAGGTCGTGGCGCTGGCGCCCGGCGGGGAGACCGCCATGGGGTGGGCGACCCTCGCGTTCGTCGGCCTCCTCGGGGTGGGGATGCTGGCGCTGCCGGTGTTCCTCGTCCTCAACGGGCTGACGATGGTGCGCCGGGAGCGCCGCAGCCTCGGCAACCTGCTGTCCCTGCTGGTGGGGCTGGCGATGCTGGCCGCGCCGTTCGTCGTCGTCGCGCCGTTCGTGCTGGACGTCGTGCCCTGGACCCTGGGCCTGGTGGTCGGGCTGGTGCTCGGCACGGCCTGGCTCGGCTTCGTGTTCCTGGGCTTCGTGGCGCAGACGCTGCTGTACCGACGCTCCGCGGCGAAGGTGCCGGCGCACGGCGTGATCGTGCTGGGGTCCAAGGTGGTGGGCGGCCGGGTGCCGCCGCTGCTCGCGGCGCGCCTGGCGGCCGGCGTCGAGGCGGCCGAGCGGCTCGGGGCGGGCGGCGCGCCCGTGCCGATCGTGCCGTCGGGCGGGCAGGGCGCGGACGAGGACCGGCCCGAGGGCGTCGCCATGGGCGAGTGGCTGACCGGCCACGGCGTGCCGGCGGACCGCGTGCTCGTCGAGGACCGCGCGCGCACCACCCGGGAGAACCTCACGCTCGGCGTCGCGCTGCTGCGCGAGCACGGCGTGCCGGGCCCGTACCTCGTCGCGACGAACAACTACCACGCCCCGCGCGCCGCCCTCGAGGCGATGGACCTGGGCCTGGACGTGCACGCGGTGGGCGCCCCGACGGCCGGCTACTACTTCCCGAGCGCGTACCTGCGCGAGTTCGTGGCGGTGCTGCGGCGCCGCCCAGCCGTGCATGTCGTGGCGGCCGCCGGCATCGTCCTCGTCGTGGCGCTGGTGACCCTCGTCGGGGGGGGCCCCGGGGTGGCGGGGGGCCGCCCCG
>NZ_JBHWYY010000067.1:10464-21789 GCF_042728595.1 Isoptericola sp. NPDC060185
CGAGGAGTGTGATGGCGGCGGCCGTGGCGGCGGCCCCCCCCCGCACCAGCCGGGGCGGGTCGGGCGGCGGGGGCCGGGGGGGGGGGGGGCGCCGCCGCCCCCCCCCCCGTCTATGCGGGGGCGGCCCCCCGCTCCCCCCGCGGGGGGGGGGCTGGCCCCCGGGCGGGGGCGGCGCGCGGGGCCCCGGCCCCCCCGCGACGGGCGGGCGTCAGCCCACCAGGACGGAGTCGTCCTCCGCGTCGGGGACGGCGCGCAGGTGGCGGCCGTCGTCGGGCGTCGCGGCGGGCCGCCGCGGGATGAACAGCACGATCACCGCGCCGACGGCGGCCGCGACCGCGCCGATGACGAAGCAGAGCTGGAACGCGCCGCCGGTCGGGATGGCGGGCGTGCCCGGGGCCAGCACCGTGGTCTGGCTGGTCAGCACGATGGCCATGACCGCGCCCGCCACGGTGGTGCCGATGGAGCGCATGAGGCTGTTGAGCCCGACGCTCGCGGCGGACTCCGCGGCCGGCACGTTCGTGAGGATGAGCGTGGGCATCGCGGCGTACCCGATGCCGACGCCGGCCGAGGCCACGCACGACGCGAGCATGAGCTGCCACGGCGCGTCCATGAGGAACACGGCCACCACGTAGCCCAGGGCGAGGACGGCTGCGCCGATCGCCATCGTGCTGCGACCGCCGAGCCGGGTCAGGAGGCTGGAGGAGACCGGTGTGAACGCCATCATCATGAGGCCGGCGGGCGCCATCCACAGGCCGGCCTCGAGGATCGTCTGGCCGAGGCCGTAGCCCGTGGCCTCCGGCATCTGCAGCAGCTGCGGCACCACGATGGACTGCGCCATCATGCCGAAGCCGATGAGCACGGCGGCGAGGTTGGTGAGCAGCACGGGGCGGCGGGCGGTGGTGCGCAGGTCGACGAGCGGGTCGCGGTGGCGCAGCTCGTACCAGCCCCACAGCAGCAGCACGACGACGCCGCCCGCGATCATGCCGAGGGTGCTGGCCTGGTCCCAGCCCCAGTCGTTGCCCTTGGAGACGCCGACCAGCACGCCGACGAGGCCGACGGCCAGGCCGACGGCGCCGACGACGTCGAGCCGGCCGGGGTGCGCGTCGCGCACGTGCGGCACGACGACCAGGGTGGCGAGCGTCATGATGGCGGCGAGGGCGGCGGAGACCCAGAACAGGACGTGCCAGTCGAAGTCCTGCGCGATCCAGGCGGCCAGGGGGAGGCCGAGGGCGCCGCCGACGCCGAGGGTGGCGCTGATGCCGGCGACGGCGGTGTTGCGCAGGTGCTCGGGCGCGGTCTCGCGCACCATGCTGATCGCGACGGGGATATACCCCATGGCGACGCCCTGCAGCACGCGGCCCACGATCATCGGGCCCACGGAGTCGGACAGGGCGCAGACGACGGAGCCGACCACGAGGATCGCGGCCGAGACGACGAGGACGGGCTTCTTGCCGTACAGGTCGGCGAGACGGCCGGTGACCGGCATGGCGACGCCGCCGCCGAGGAGCGTGGCGGTGACGACCCACGACGTGTTGCTGGCGGTGGTGCCGAGCAGGTCGGGCAGCTCGCTCTGGATGGGGATGACCAGCGACTGCATGAGGGCCGCGCACAGGCTGCTGAACGCGAGGACGACGATGACGGCCAGCGCGCGGGCGGACGACCGTGACGCCGGCGGGGCGTCGGGGGAGGGGGACGAGCTCACGGCACACCTCGGGATGTGTAAGTTACATTAGACGTTGTGTATGCTACCTACATATCTCCCCGCGTCAACCCTGGAGGGATCCCGATGCCGTCCGAGACACCGTCGTCCGGGTCGTCGACAGCCACCCGAGGCCGCGCCGCAGGCCACCCCGCGACCGCGTCCGCGCCGTTCGGCGCGGGCCCCGACCTGCCCACCGACCGCCGCGTCGCGTCGCTGCTCGTGCGCCTCGACGTCAACCGCCGCACGGCGGAGCACCGCAGCGAGCTCGGGACCGCCGACGGGCGCCTGCTGTGGCTGCTCTCCGACGGCCGCCCCCGCACGCTGCGGGAGATCGCCGACGCCCTGCGGCTCGAGCAGTCGACCGTGAACCGGCAGGTCAACGCGGCGCTCGCGGCCGGCTACCTGCGCCGCTTCACCGAGGCCGGCCGCCCCGCGCGGCTGATCGAGCCCACGGCCGAGGGGCTCGACGCGTTCGAGCGGGCCACGAGCCGCGCGCTCGGCGCGTACGCCGACGGGCTGGCCGTGCTGGGCGACGAGGCAGGGACGTTCCTCGACCTCCTGGAGCGGTTCACGGCGGCGTACGGCGAGGCGGTCCTGGAGGCGTAGCCTCCGCGCACCCGGTGTGACCTCTGTCACCGCGAGCGCGGGGGGTCGGCCGTACGTTGGTTCCATCGACCGATCAACCGCGGGGCCGCCGAGGGCCCTGCGCCGACGCCCGTCGACCCTCCTCGACCGGCGCCCCGCAGGGTGCGCCCGGGCCCGCCGGGGAAGGAGAGCGCGATGAACTGTTACAAGTGCGCCACGGGGTTCGACCGGGTGACGCCGGCGGTGGCGGCCTGTTCCACGTGCGGCGCCGGGGCCTGCCTGGAGCACGTGCGCGTCGGGGCGGCCGTCGTGCACGAGCACACGCCGGGCAACCCCACCCTGTACCGGCTGCCGGGGCGGCGCATGTACGACCCGGTGTGCGCCCCGCCGGGGTCCGTGACCTGGCAGGAGGCCGCGGCGGGCGAGGAGCCGACCGTCTGACGCCCGTGCCGCCGTTGTCCGATCCAGATCCTGCCCGATTTCGGGCAGGATCTGGCATGTCGAGGGCGAGGCGCGCATGATGTCGGGGTGACCGACGCCGATCTCGTCGCCCGCATCGCGACCTCCACGGGGCTCTCCCCGTCCGAGGCGGCACGGGTCGTCGAGGACGTCCTCGCCTGGTACCACGAGCCGGTCGAGGACTACGTGCGCCGGCGGCACGCGACGTTGCGCACCTACGGGCGCCGCAACGAGGAGATCTACGCGCAGATCGCCGCCGAGCTCCGCGACCGCCTCGTGGCGGCGCCGGAGCTCAGCGAGCGCCAGGTCCGGCGCACCATCTACGGCTAAGGAGCAACCGTCCCATGTGCGGAATCGTCGGCTACGTCGGCCCCCAGCAGGCAGCACCGGTCCTCGTCGAGGGCCTCACCCGCCTGGAGTACCGCGGCTACGACTCGGCGGGCATCGCCGTGCTCAACCCGCGCTCGAGCGCGCACCCGTCGCGCGTCGTGCGGGCCAAGGGCCGCGTGCGCGACCTCGAGGCGGCGCTGCCGGCGCGCCTCGCCGGCACGATCGGCATCGGGCACACGCGCTGGGCCACCCACGGCGAGCCGAGCGAGCGCAACGCGCACCCGCACACCTCCTACGACGGCCGCGTGCACGTGGTGCACAACGGCATCATCGACAACTTCCACGCGCTGCGCTCGCGCCTCACGGCCGAGGGCATCGAGCTCACCTCCGACACCGACACCGAGGTCGTCGCGCACCTGGTCGCGCGCGAGCTCGCGGCGGGCCTCGAGTTCGAGGACGCGGTGCGCGCCGCCGTCGCGCAGATCGACGGCACCTACGCGCTCGCGGTGCTCGACGTGCAGACGCCGGACCGGATCGTCGTGGCGCGCAACGGCTCGCCGCTGCTGCTCGGCGTCGGCGACGGCGAGATGTTCGTGGCCTCCGACGCCGCGGCGATCGTGCGCCACACCAGCCAGGTGGTGCTGCTCGACGACGGCGACTTCGCCTCCGTCACCGCGGACGGGTTCCGCACCTTCACGAACGACGAGGAGCACACGGCGCGCGACGCCGTGACGATCGACCTCACCGTCGAGGAGCTGGAGCTGGGCGGCCACGCCCACTTCATGCACAAGGAGATCCACGAGCAGCCGGAGACGGTGGAGCGGATGCTGTCCGGCCGCCTCGACGACCGGTTCGGCACCGCCAAGCTCGACGGCCTCAACCTGGATCCGCGCCAGCTGCGCCGGTTCGCGCGCGTGAAGATCCTGGGCTGCGGCTCCGCGTACTACGTGGGCCAGCTCGGGGCGTCGATGATCGAGGACCTGGCGCGCATCCCCGCGGACGCCGAGCCCGCGAGCGAGTTCCGCTACCGCAACCCGATCATCGAGCCGTCCACCCTGTACGTGGTGGTCAGCCAGTCGGGCGAGACGGCGGACACTCTCTTCGCCGTCCGCGAGGTGCAGCGCAAGGGCGGCACCGTCGTCGGGCTGGTCAACGCCGTCGGGTCGTCCATCGCCCGCGAGGTGGACGGCGGCATCTACCTGCACGCCGGGCCCGAGGTCGCCGTCGCGTCGACCAAGGCGCTCACGCACATGGGCGTCGGGTTCGCGCTGCTCGCGCTGGCCCTGGGCCGCGTGCGCGACCTGTCCTTCGCGGACGGCAAGCGGATCATCGCGGGCCTGCGCGCGATCCCCGGCCAGATCGCGCAGATCCTGGGCGACGAGGAGGACCTCGCGAGCGCCGCCAAGGAGCTGTCCGAGGCGCCGAGCCTGTTCTTCATCGGCCGCGTGCGGGGCTACCCGGTGGCGCGCGAGGGCGCGCAGAAGTTCAAGGAGATCACCTACCGCCACGCCGAGGCGTACCCCACCAGCGAGCTCAAGCACGGCCCGCTCGCCCTCATCAGCCCGGAGCTGCCGACGGTCGCGATCATGCCGGCCGACGACCTGCTGGAGCGCAACATCACCGCCGCGCAGGAGATCCGCGCCCGCGGGGGCGCCGTCGTCGCGATCACGCACCCGGGCGTCGAGCTCGGGGACGCGGCCACCGCGCGCATCGAGGTGCCGCGCAACGAGGTGGAGCTCGACCCGATCCTGCTGACGATCCCCACCCAGCTGCTCGGCTACCACGCGGCCGTCGCCCTCGGGGAGGACGTGGACCGGCCGCGCAACCTGGCCAAGTCCGTCACCGTCGAGTGACGACGACGGCGGGGGCGGTGCGGCGGTCCGCGGTGGGGGTCAGCCGCCGATCTCGTCGAGGAGCTGCCGCACCCCCTCGCCGTCCATCAGGCCGATGACGTTGCCCGCCGGGTCGGTGAACCAGGCGCCGTCGCCGCCCTCCATGAAGCCGCGCGCGACCCCCTTCTCGTCCTGGTCGAAGCCGTCGTAGCGCTCCAGGCTCACGCCCTTCGCGACGAGGTCGTCCACCACCGGGTCGACGTCGTCGACCGCCAGGTGGAAGACGGTGAACGCCGCGGGCGTGTGGTCCTCCTTCGGGTACACGAACACCGGGGCGCCGTCGCCGAGGTGGACCACCAGGCCCATGCCCTCGTCGAGGGTCGTGACGCGGAGCCCGAGGGTGTCCGCGTAGAAGCTGCGTGCCGCGTCGAGGTCGTCCACCGAGAAGCTGGAGAACCCGCGCCGAGTCGTGACCATCGCCGTTCCACTCCTTCGTGCCGCCGGTCCCCGCGCGTGGGGAGCCGCCACGAGGGTGCCGGACCCCTCCAGGATCCGTCCGGGAGCTCGCCCCCGTCGGGGGAGCGCCGGGTGAAAACTCGCCCGGCGGTGAGGGTGCGTCAGGCCGGGGCGTCCGACGGGTCGGGCTGCTCCTCGACCTTCACGGCCTTGAGCTCGGGCGTGAACGCGTACAGCGCGCCGTCCTGGGCACCCACCCACCAGCCGCCGCAGACGCGCGTGGAGTCCAGCTCCTGGCCGTACGGCCACCACGCCGCCTTGAGCGTGGCGTCCACGCGGTAGTCCTCGACCGTGAGGCCGTCGCGGGCCGGCTTCGCGACGAGCGGGTGGTCGGCGTCGACGGCTGCGCACTCGGCGGGCAGGTCCGCCAGGTCGGCGTCCATCGTGAGGATGACCTCGTCGCCCGTGGTGCGGAAGACGCCGCGGACGTCGGCCGCGTCGTCGGGCACCCACGACGGCAGGACGTCGGCGGCCTTGCCGCTCGCGCCGCTGTCGTACGAGAACGCGCGGGTGTGGCCGGAGCTCCGGTCCTGCAACGCCTCGGTGAGGGCGCCGCACGCGGTGGTCGTGACGGCGACGACCGAGGCGAGGGCCAGCACGCCGACCCCGCGGTAGCGGCGGACGGGCGAGGTGGTGACGGTCGAGAGGTCGGTCGGGGCGCTGTGGCGGGGGTCGTGGTGCGTCATGCCCACGACGCTACGAACGGGCGGGCGGCGCCCGCGTCGGCCCCGGAGCGGAACCTGCGCGGCCCCGCGTACGACCGGGGGAGGACGCCGGGCTCAGGGGCTGCTCAGGGGTCACCCCCGACGGTCACCTCGCGGCGGAGGTCAGGAACTCCCGCACCAGCGGCGTCGCCACCGCCTCGCCCTCGTGGAAGTAGGCGTGCCGCAGCCCCGGCAGCACCTCCACCCGGGCACCGGGGACCCGGTCGCCGAGCAGCGTCGCGTTGACCGCGGGGGCGAGCACGTCGTCCGCGCCGTGCAGCACCAGCGTGGGCGCCAGCACCCGTGGCAGGTGCTCCCAGGCGTCGTGCCCGTCGCTGGCGCGCAGGTGGTCGCGCCGGGCCTGCGGCGTCATCGACGGGTCGCCCTCCACCGTCGTCGGGCCGGGGTGGGCGTCGAGCCAGCTGGGCGTGTACATGAGGTCGAGCAGCGCACGCCGCGCCGCGCGCCGGTCGGGCTGCACCATCGCGCGCCGCACCTCCAGGGTGCGCTCGACGGCGTGCTCTCCGCCCGGCGTCGTGCAGCCCAGCACCAGGCGGTCGAGCCGGTGCGGGTGGTCGACGGCGAACCACTGCGCCACCCGGCCGCCCATCGAGGTGCCGTAGACGTCCGCGCGCTCGAGCCGCAGGTCGTCGAGGATCGCGGCCACGTCGCCCGCGAGCCGGCGGGTGGTGAGCTCCCGGTCCGTGGGGCCGGAGGCGCCGGTGCCGCGCCAGTCGAGCGTGATCGTGCGGCGCCCGGCGCCGAGGCCGTCGCGGACCGGGTCCCACCAGCGGTGCGAGTTCGCCTGTCCGGCGAGCAGCACGAGCGCAGGGCCCTCGCCGCGCACCTGGTAGGCGATCGTGGCGGAGTCCTCGGCGATCGCGAACGGCATGGGACCACCCTAGATAGCCGCAATGTCCGTTCACCCCGGGCGGCCCGCGCGATTCCTTCGTACCGTCACGGCAGCGATGTCGACCCGACACGCTGCTCGTGATCGGATCGGTGCCACAGGGGGCGTGCGTGACGACATCGGTGACCGGGCGCCTGCGCGCCCTCCTCGTGGCCGGCACGGTCGCGCTCGGCACGGCCGCGGCAGGGGTGCTCGTCGCCCCGCCGGCCGTCGCGTCCTCCGGGGTCGTGGCGCCGCTGCCTGCGAAGACGTACTCGCTCTCGTCGTACTACGGGCCGCGCTGCATGCCCGTCGCGGGGGCGTCGACGTGGCACCTCGGGCAGGACATGGGCGCCGCGCGCGGCGTGCGCGTGGGAGCCATCGCCGACGGCGTCGTGCTGAAGGCGGGCGCGGCCCCCGGCTTCGGGCAGGTCGTGGTGGTGCGGCACACCCTCGGCGGCCGCACCGTCTCGTCCGTGTACGGGCACGTGGTCGACGGCGACCGGTACGTGCGCGCGGGCCAGAAGGTCACCGCGGGGCAGCGCATCGCCGACGTCGGCTCCAGCGGCAACTCGACCGGTCCGCACCTCCACCTGGAGCTGTGGAACGGCGTCTACGGTTCGGGCGCGACCCACACCGACCCGCTCAGCTACCTCCGCGGCCGCGGCGTCGACCTGCGCGCCACCGCGACGCGGGTCGCCGTGCGCAGCACGCCCACGTCGTGCACCTACTACGCGAGCAGCCAGGTCAACCTGCGCTCCGGGCCGTCGACGGCGTCGCCGGTGCTCGCCGTCGTGCCCCGAGCCGCGACCCTCACCGCGAAGCCGGGCGCCGCCTCCGGCACCTGGCGGCAGGTGACGTACGGGTCGCGCACCGGGTGGGTCTCCGCGTCGTACGTGACCCCGCGCCGGCCCGCGACCGTCCCGCCCGCGACGCCGGCCGCGCCGACGGCGAAGACGGCGTACGTGAACGTGTCGTCGCTCAACCTGCGTTCGGGTGCCTCGACGTCCTCCGGCGTGGTGGCGCGCCTGGCGAGGGGCACGAAGGTGACGCAGGTGGCCGCGCCGTCGAAGGGCTGGGTGAGGGTGAAGGCGGGGACGCGCACCGGCTACGTGTGGGCCGCGTACCTCACCGCCACGGCCCCGACAAAGCCCACCGCCCCGACGAAGCCCACCGCGCCGACGGCGACCGTGGCGTACGTGAACGCGACGTCGCTGAACCTGCGCGCGAAGCCGTCGACGTCCTCCGCCGTCCTGGCCCGGCTGGCGAGGGGCACCAAGGTGACGCAGACGGCCGCGCCGTCCAAGGGCTGGGTGAAGGTCAAGGCGGGCACCCGCACCGGCTACGTCGCGACGTCGTACCTGACCACCAAGGCGCCGGTGGCCAAGCCGGGCACGACGACGCCCGCCGCCAAGGTCTCGTACGTGACCGTCGCGTCGCTCAACCTGCGCGCGAAGCCGACGACGTCGTCGGCCGTGCTCACCCGGCTGGCGAAGGGCACCAGGGTGACGCACGTCGGCGCGGCGTCGAAGGGGTGGCAGAAGGTCACCGTCGGCAAGCGCACCGGCTTCGTCTCGACCGCCTACCTGTCGGCCACCAGGCCGCGCTGACGCCGCACCGCTACGCTCACGGTCGACCGATCGTGAGGAGGCGAGGCGGGATGAGCGGACCCGACCTGGGCGCGGCGCTGATGATCGCGCTCCTGGCTCTCGCCGTGGCGGTGATCGCCGTGACGGGGGTCGCCGTCGGGCTCCGCGTGCGGCCCCACTGGTCCACGTGGGTGCTCAGCGTCATGGTGCTCGTGCTGGTCGTCGTCGCCCTGTGTGCGGCGGTGGCGCCGGCCTCCACGGTGGACGGACTCACGTGCACGGGATCCGCCGCCGACCGGCTGGTCGGGGCGTCGACGCCGGACGATCCCTTCCCGCAGGAGTGCCTCGAGGAGGCGCGCGTCCAGGTGCTCGGGTGGCTGGGCCTCGTCGTCGTGATCGCGCCGATCTGGGGTGTGGTCATGGCACGCGCGTTCCGCGGCGCCGGGAAGCGTGCCGGACAGCGGGTGCCGGTGGAGTCCTAGGCGACGGCCTCTGGTGGTCGCCGGTCGAGGCGGGCCGCGACGGCCGCCGCGGCGACGGCGACGGCGGTGGTGCCCGTCGACACGGCGACGACGCCGCCCCACCCGGCGCCCTCCCAGACGTGCGTCGTGACGGCACCCATGACCGCGCTGCCGACGTAGTAGGCGAACAGGTAGGCGCTGGACGCCTGCGCGGTGCCGCGGCCCTGCCGGTGCGCGCGGTCCACCGCCCAGCCGCTGACGAGCGAGTGGGCGCAGAAGAACCCGACGGTGAGGACGCCGAGGCCCAGGACGACGGTCGCCACGTGCGCGGGCGCCGTGAGGGCCACGCCCGCGGCGAGCAGCAGCAGCCCGGCGACCACGGCCGTGCCGCGCCCGCGCCGCCGGGCCAGCAGCTGCGCGACGGACGGCGTGACGATGCCCACCGGGTACGCCAGGTACACGAGCGTGATGGCGCTCCCCAGGGAGAACGGCGGGGCCTCGAGCCGGAACGCGACGGCGTTGTACACCCCGACGAACGTGCCCATGCTGGCGAAGCCGACGGCGCACAGCAGCGCGACGACGGGGTCGCGGTAGGCGGACGCGGTGGCGGTCAGGACGGTCCCCAGCCGCAGCGGGCGCGGCGTGAACCGGGCGGAGCGCGGCAGCAGCACCCACAGGGCGGCGGCGGCCAGGAGCGTCGTGCCGGCGAGCACCTCGGTGGCCAGCGGCCAGCCGCCGAGGGCGGCGAGCGGTCCCGGCACGAGCCGTGCGACGGCGCCGCCCACCGCCGTCCCCGCGATGTACGCGGCGTTGGCGCGCGCGTGGGCGCCGGGGTGCATCTCCTCGCGCAGGTAGGCGAGCGCGACGGCGGGCAGTCCCGCCAGCGCGACGCCGGCCAGCGCACGGAGCACCAGCAGGCTGCCCCACGTCGGGGCGAAGGCGCTCGCGAGCCCCAGCACGCCCGACGCCAGCAGCGACCAGCGCATCACCTCGACCCGCCCGAACCGGTCCGCGACCGGGCCGACGGCGAGCAGCGCGACCGCCATCGCCGCCGTCGTCACGGACAGGACCTGCGCGGAGGCGCCCGCGGAGACGTCGTAGTGTGCGGCGACCTGGGGCAGCAGCGGCTGCACGTAGTACAGCAGGGAGAAGTTCGCGAGCCCGCCGGCCATCAGGCCCAGCAGGGTGCGACGGTAGGCCCGGGAGCCGGGGCGGTGGCCCTCCAGGGGCGCGACGGCGGTGCGCGGGGCGGCGGCGAGCTCGGCGGTCACCGGTCCACGGTGCCCCCGGGGTGTCGATGCGCAAAATGATCCCGACGGGTCATCTGATGCCAGAATCGCATCTGAGCCGAGGAGGCCGGATGGACGAGCAGACGCTGCGGGTGTTCCTGTCGCTGTGTGAGACGGAGAGCACCCGCGACACCGCGGCGCTGCTGCGGGTGGACCAGTCGACCGTGTCGCGCACGCTGTCGCGGCTGGAGGCGGGCCTCGGCGTCGAGCTGTTCCGCCGCCACGGCCGCCGCATCGCGCTCAACCGCGCGGGCCTCGGGTTCCGGACGGACGCCGCGCGGGTGCTCGACGAGATCGAGGTGGCCCGCCGGCACGTGCGGCAGGAGGCGCTCGGCGCGCGGACGGTGCGGCTCGGCTTCCTGCAGTCCGTGGCGCGCTGGCTGGTGCCGCGCGTGGTCGCCGACCTGCGCCGCGACGACCCGGAGCGGCGCTTCGAGCTGCGCCAGGGCTTCGCGCAGGACCTCTTCGGCTGGCTCGACGACGACGTCCTCGACCTCGCGCTCGTCACCCCGCCGCCGTCCACCCGGCCCACGGGCTGGCGCCTGCTGCACGAGCAGGTGCTGTGCGTCGCCGTCCCGCCCGGGCACCGCCTCGCGGGCCGCGCCGGGGTGGGCGTGGGCGACCTGCAGGGCGAGCGGTTCGTCGCGTTCTCCCGCACCACCGAGCTGCGGGGCGTCGTCGAGGGGATGCTCGGCGCGCACGACGTCGAGGTGGAGATCGCCTTCGAGTCCAGCGAGGTCGACACGATCCGCGGGCTGGTGGCGGCCGGGCTGGGCGTCGCCGTCCTGCCCCGCCCCGAGCGGCCCGACGCCGCCGACCCCGTCTACGTGCCCCTGCGCCCGCGCGCCACGCGCCGCCTCGGCGTGGCCTGGCCCGACCGGGCGCGCCCGCCCGCGGCGGCCGGGCTGATCTCCTGACCCCTCGCAGCACGACGCCGGGGTGGGACCGCCCCCCGGACGGTCCCACCCC
>NZ_JBHWYY010000068.1:0-21418 GCF_042728595.1 Isoptericola sp. NPDC060185
ACCCGGTCCAGGGTGCGGGCGTAGTCCACCAGCGCCTCGCCCGTGGCCTGATACCGGGAGTGGGCGCGGCGGATCTCGCTGATGGTGTCTTCCTTCGTCTCCATCAACGCGTCCACGGCCTGAGAGATCGTGCCCGCCACGTCCAACCGGGACATCGCCCCGGCGGCGTCGTCGATCGACCCCGCGACCTCGAGGTAGTCCTGCCCCCCGGACAGCACCAGCACCGGGTCCCCGGGCGTGGGGTCCGCATCCAGGCCGACCGGCGACCAGTCCGCCGGCCTCACACCGGGCCCTGCCCGCTCGTGCTGGAGGTGGGCGCGGGCTGGCCCTCGCCGCTGATCCCGTCCGCGAGGTCGGAGTCGATGTCGGTGAACGCCTGCGCCACCTGCACCGACGCGTCCGCGAGCAGGCGCAGGTTGTCGGTCATCTTCTGGCGCGTGTCGTCCCACGAGCTCGCGAAGTCGCGCACCGTGCCCGCCAGGCCGTCGTGCCCGACCGCGTCCGCGATCCGGTCCGACCGCGTCGTCGCGTTCTCGAACTCGTCCGCCACCGTGGTCAGGCTCGACCCCAGCTCCGTCACCGCATCAAGGTCCACCCGGAGATCCGCCACCGGCCCTCACCCCTTTCGCCCGCAAGAGAGTAACCAGGGTCACGTCTGATGCACCACGGGGAGAACTTCCCATCAGGCCAGGTCACCGGGGTGCGACACCAGGATCCGCGTCTCGTCCTCCTCGGACGTGACCGCGACCTCCACCCGTCGTCCGACGTCCGACGCGACGAACTCGGGCTGGCCCTCGACCGGGCCGAGGATCCTCAGTGGCAGGGGGCTGTCGGCGCGGACCCGCACCCAGGGGAGATCCCATGAACCCACGCCGCCGACGCTGAGCAGCAGCTCGCCCGTCGGCGAGACCAGCCCCTCCTCGCCCGCGACGCGCACCCACGCGTCGGCCAGCGAGCCGTCGCCGTCGGGGACCCGGACCGTCGGCACCGCGGAGCCCTCCGACGCTGAGTGCCAGGCTCCTCGGGTCTCGTCGACGGTGCCCTCCGTCCCCAGCACGGTGAGGCCGGCCAGCGCCGCGTGGGGATCCAGGTCGCGCGTTCCCAGGGGAGGTCCGCCATCGTGCCGCGTGGATCGAGCACCAGGCCCATAACGCCCGCCCCACCCGCGGCTGACCGCGCGACCAGCGCCTGCGCCGCCCGCGCGACCCGTTCGACGTCGCCCGCCCGCAGCCCGTCGAGGTAGATGGTGACCGCGAGGTGCGCGGCCGCGTCGTGCGTCCCGGCATCGTGGCTCCCGACGTCGTGGCTCCGGACGCTGACGATCATGTCCTCGGAGCGTGAGAACCAGGCCTGGAGCGTGACCTCGGCGCCGACGTCGAGGAGACGAGCCAGCTCGTCGCCACCGATCAGGTGCTGGTCGCCCTCGTCGTCGAGCACCGCCACGCTCAGGCCCGCGCCGTGCTCGTGCGGACCGGGCGCGGCGAGTTCCGCGCCCGCGGCCGCCAGCAGGCCGGGGAGCCAGGCGCCCGCGGGCGTGCTGGTGTACAGGGTGAGGAAGCCGTCGGGCATCTGCGCTCCGTGCTCTCGTCGGGGTCCGTCCGAGGACGATCGGTGGTCACTCGAGGACGAGCTCGAACCGCTCCTCCCATCCGCGGCTCGCGACGTCGTCGGCGATGCGGGCGAGGAGGTCGACGACGCGGTCGAACAGCGCGTCCCCGAGCTGCGCGCGGCTCTCCCGGGAGCTGCGCCACACCAGGCGCACCGGGCGCTCGACGTCGTGCTCGAGCCGGTCGCGCAGGGCGGCGAGGTTGCGTCCGTAGAACGGCCCGAGGTCGAGCTGGTCCGCGAGCTCGCGGTGCAGGTCCGCCTCGGTGCGGATCCGGGTCCCGTCCAGCACGACGTCGGTCATCGGCCTCATTCCTCGATCGTGGGCTGGGCTCGCATCTCGCGGAAGGCGGTGTGCCAGGCGCGGAAGTCGTCGGGCGAGTGGAGCAGGACGCCCGGGCCGCTCGGCAGGTCGGCGCCGGACAGCCGGTCGAGGGCGTCGAGCACCGCGTCGTCGACGTCCTCGTCGTCGCGGAGCTCGCGCAGGACACCGGACGCCCAGTCGGCGGCGCGCCGCGGTGCGAGCACGCCGGACGCGAGGTCGCGGAGCACGGCCTCGACGGAGGCCCGGTCCGGTGCCGTCATGGTCAGAGCAGTCCCTCCTGTCGCGTGCGTCGGACGACGACGGTCGCCACATCACCCGCGGCATCCGCGCCGACGACCACCCTGCCACGCCCGCACCGGCCGCCGACCGGGCCTGTGGACAACGTCAGCAGCAGGCGGTCGGCGGACGACGAAACGTCCAGGGGAGGGCGGGCGGCGTGCCCGCGGAGGGCCAGGTCACCGGTCCTCCCGCGCGACGAACACCCACACGGGCCGGTCGGACGGTGTGATCCGCGGGGCCGCGCGCACGTCGATCCGGCTCCCGACGTGCACGCGGTGCCCGAGCAGCACCGCCAGCTCCTGCGCGATCTCGTCGACGTCCTCGACGAGGTCCGGCGTCTCGTGCCGCGCCTGACAGACGACCGTCACCGCGACGTCGTCCTCCTCGACGCCGTCGACCTCCACCCCGAGGGCCAGCGCGTCGCGTGGGACCAGGCCGAGGGAGGCCTGGGTGAGCTGGGCGACGACGTAGTTCTCCCACACGGGAGCGCCGGCCGGGTCGCCGGGTGTGGGCACGGTCATCGCCGCAGGATGCCGCAGCCGCCGATGGCGTTCAACCACTCCTCAGCAGCACCGCGACCCGGGGTTGCGGTCCTGCTCGGCGTAGTGCTCGCGCCAGAACTCGCGCTCGCCCATCGGCTCGCGGTCGGGGTGGGCGGACCGCTCGTGGGCGACGTACGTCGCGTACGCGTCGTCGCCCATCACCTGGCGCACATACCACCGCAGGCTCGCCCACCCCGCCGACGCCGCCCGGGCGAGTGCCCGGGCGGCGTCGAGCGCCGTCGGCCCGACGGTGCGGGCGTCAGTGGTGCCCGGCACGTGCGTTCTCCCGCAGGCCCGCGTCGACCCACTGCTTCTCGATCCGCTTCTCCGCGGCCGACGCGAACAGGCTCGCCGGGGCGAACCGCCGCGACGCGACGGGCGGGTCCTCGTGGTTCGCGCCGCCCCCGGTGCGGAAGGCGTGGATGGTCACGACCACGGACGCCACGATCACGATGATCGACAGCACCACGAAGATGATCGAGAGCGTGCCCTGCACGAAGGTGTTGCGGACCACGGCCTCCATCGCGGCGACGTTGGGCGCCGTGCCGAACGACGTCTCGCCGGCGTCGAGCGCGTCCTGGAACGCCCGGTGCTGGGCCCAGTACCCGACCGCGGGCACGTCGGAGAAGATCTTCTCGAACGACGCCCAGATGGTGATGAGCGCCGTGAACGCGAGCGGCACGGCCACGATCCACAGCCACGCCCAGTAGGCGCGGCCGCGCTTGGCGACGATGGCGAGCACGACGGCGAGGGCGATCGCGGCGAGCAGCTGGTTCGCGATGCCGAACAGCGGGAAGAACGTGTTGATGCCGCCGAGCGGGTCGGTGACGCCCAGATAGAGGATGGTGCCCCAGCCTGCGACCATGATCGCGGTGCAGATCCACACCCCTGGTCGCCAGCTCACGTCCTTGAACCTCGGGGCGACGTTGCCGATGGTGTCCTGCAGCATGAAGCGCGCCACGCGGGTGCCGGCGTCGACGGCGGTGAGGATGAACAGCGCCTCGAACATGATCGCGAAGTGGTACCAGAAGCCCATCATCGCGGTGCCGCCGACCAGCTGGTGCATGATGTGCGCCAGGCCGAGCGCGAGCGTCGGAGCGCCGCCGGTGCGGGACACGATCGACGGCTCGCCCACCTGGCTGGCCAGGGTGCTGAGCATGTCGGGCGTGAGGTTCACGCCGGCGAGGCCGAGCGAGTTCACGAACGCGACCGCGCCCTCGATGGTGCCGCCCGTCGCAGCGGCCGACGAGTTCATCGCGAAGTACACGCCGCGGTCGATCGAGATCGCGGCGACCAGCGCCATGATCGCGACGAACGACTCCATGAGCATGCCGCCGTAGCCGATGAAGCGGGTCTGGCGCTCCTTCTCCACCAGCTTCGGCGTCGTGCCCGACGAGATGAGTGCGTGGAACCCGGACAGGGCGCCGCACGCGATCGTCACGAAGAGGAAGGGCCACAGGTTGCCGGCGACGACGGGGCCGGTCTCGGAGCCGGCGAACTCGCTGATCGCGGGCACGGAGATCTCGGGGCGCACGATGACGACGGCGCCCGCGAGCACCACGATGACGCCCACCTTCATGAAGGTGGACAGGTAGTCGCGCGGGGCGAGCAGCAGCCACACCGGCAGGACGGCGGCCACGAAGCCGTAGACGATGATGCCGACGGCGATCGTCGTGCGGTCGAGCGTGAACGCCTCGGCGCCCCACGCCGTGTCCGCGACCATGCCGCCGCCGATGATCGCGGCGAGCAGCAGCACGAAGCCGATCAGCGACACCTCGGTGATCTTGCCCGGGCGCAGGTAGCGCAGGTACACGCCCATGAACAGCGCGATCGGGATGGTCATGGAGACGCTGAACACGCCCCACGGGCTCTCGCCGAGGGCGTTGACGACCACGAGCGCGAGGATCGCCACGATGATGACCATGATCAGCAGGGACGCGACGATCGCGGCCACGCCGCCGATGCGGCCCAGCTCCTCGCGCGCCATCTGGCCGATGGTGCGGCCGCCGCGGCGCATGGAGAAGAACAGCACCGTGTAGTCCTGCACGGCGCCCGCGAGCACCACGCCCACGATGATCCAGATGGTGCCCGGCAGGTACCCCATCTGCGCGGCGAGCACCGGGCCCACCAGGGGGCCCGCGCCGGCAATGGCGGCGAAGTGGTGGCCGAACAGCACCCGGCGGTCGGTGGGGACGAAGTCCTTGCCGTCCTCGCGCGTCTCGGCCGGGGTGGCGCGGCGGTCGTCGGGGCGCGTGATGTACCGCTCGATGACCTTCGAGTAGAAGCGGTACCCGATGAGGTACGTGCACACCGAGGCGAAGACGAACCAGATGGCGTTGACGGTCTCGCCGCGCACCAGCGCGATCATCACCCAGGCGACGCCGCCGAGCAGCGCGATCGCCGCCCAGAGCGCGATCTTCGCGGGTGTCCAGCGGGGCTTCAGGTCCTCGGCGGGAACCGCCGTCGGGGGGAGCGAGGGGTCGGGAACGATCTCGTCCGTCGCCGTGGTGGCTCCGGGATCTGCTGACAAGGTGAGCCTCCAAGGCGTCGCGTCGTCGGGACCCGACACACCATAGAGGGTGAAGAAAGGGTGACGAAACGGCCGGACCCTGGACGGTGCAACAGTGGCCGTGGTACCTGGGCCTGGGCCCGCGGTGGAGCACGCGACGCCGTAGCCTGACGTGCATGGACACCGAAGAGCGCCTCGCCGTCTTCCTCGACTACGAGAACCTGGCGCTCGGCGCCCGGGACCACCTGGGCGGGATGCAGTTCGACTTCAAGCCGATCGCCGACGCGCTCGCCGTGCGGGGGCGCGTGGTCGTGCGCCGCGCGTACGCCGACTGGTCGTACTTCGACGAGGACCGGCGGATGCTCACCCGCCACCAGGTCGAGCTCATCGAGATGACGCAGCGCATGGGCGCGTCCCGCAAGAACGCCGCCGACATCAAGATGGTGGTGGACGCCATCGAGATGGCCTTCGAGCGCGACTACATCACCACGTTCGTCATGTGCACCGGCGACTCCGACTTCTCCCCGCTGGTGCACAAGCTGCGCGAGCTCGACAAGCGCGTCATCGGCGTCGGCGTCGAGAACTCCACGTCGCGGCTGCTGCCCCCGGCCTGCGACGAGTTCCTCTTCTACGACCGGCTCGAGGGCGTCGACGTGCCCGACGAGTCCGAGGCCCCGGCCCCCAAGCGCTCCGGCCGCGGGACGGGCAAGGGCAGCAGCCGGGGCGGGCGAGGCGGCCGCGCCAAGGCCCCCGCCGCCGAGGCACCGGCCGAGGCCGCACCGGAGGCACCGGCCACCACCGAGGCCCCCGCCGAGGAGGCCGCACCTGCAGCGTCCGGCACGACGTCGAGCACGCGCCGCCGCAAGAAGGCGCCCGCCGCGGAGCCCGCCGTCGAGCCCGCGCCCGAGGCCGCCGTCGACGTCGAGCCCGAGGCCGACCTCGAGCACGACGACGCCGCGCCCGCGGGCGAGGACGCGACGATGGAGGTCAAGGTGGCGCAGACGCTCGCCGACCTGCAGGCGTCCACGAGCGGCTCCGTCACGGCGTCGATGCTCAAGCGCACGCTGGTGCGCAAGGACCCCACGTTCAGCGAGTCCGACTACGGCTTCCGCACCTTCGGCGAGTTCTTGCGCTTCCTCGCCGACCGCGGCTTCGTGGTGCTGTCGCCCGGCCCGTCGACCGGCGACCCGGAGGTGGAGCTGCCCGAGCAGCAGGACACCGAGGGCGCGTTCGACCTGCTGCGCCAGGTGGTGCGCGACGCCGGCGGCAGCGCGCCGCTGTCCGGGCTGAAGAACGAGGTGCGCAAGCGCCGCCCCGACTTCTCGGAGAAGGCGCTCGGCTACCGCGGGTTCCTGCAGTTCGCGAAGGGCGCCGCGGCCGCCGGCGCCGTCGCCCTCGCATGGGACGACGACGCCGACGACTACCTGCTCACGGCGAGCTGACCGGTCCCTCGGGTCAGCGCCCGACGAACGCGAGCAGCGCCGCGTTGACCTCGTCCGCGTGCGTCCACAGCAGGCCGTGGGGCGCGCCCTCGACCTCGACGTACTCCGCGTCGGGCACGGCCGCGTGGAAGCGGCGGCCGGAGGCGTCGATCGGCAGGATGTTGTCCTTCGTGCCGTGCAGGATCAGCGTCGGCTTGCCCGCGGCGCGGACCGCTTCGACGTCGGGCCGGAAGTCCTCGATCCACGTGGGGACGACGGCGTACGCGGCGACGGGCGCCGAGCCCACGGCGGTGGCCCAGTTGGCGCGCACGACCTCCTCGGAGATCCGCGTGCCGAGGTTCTCGTCGAGGTTGTAGAAGTCCTTGTAGAACTGCGTGAACCAGGCGTACCGGTCGCTCCGGGCGGCGTCGACGATCCCGTCGAAGACCGCCTGGGGCACGCCCTCGGGGTTGTCGTCGCGCTGCACGAGGAACGGCTCCAGCGAAGCGAGGAACGCGAGCTTGGCGACGCGCTCGTGGCCGTGGTTGCGCACGTACCGCGCGAGCTCGCCGGTGCCCATGGAGAAGCCGACGAGGATCACGTCGCGCAGGTCGAGCGTCGTGAGGACGGTGTCGAGGTCCTTCGCGAACGTGTCGTAGTCGTACCCCGAGCCGACCTTGCTGGACGCGCCGAACCCGCGGCGGTCGTAGGTGATCACGCGGTACCCGGCGGCGAGCAGCTCGCGGGTCTGGAGCTCCCAGCTGTGGCCGTCGAGCGGGTATCCGTGCACGAGGACGACCGGCTGCCCGGAGCCCTGGTCCTCGTAGTAGAGCTCGATGTCCGTGCTGTTCTCCTGCCCGACGGTGATGTAGCCCATGGTGGTGCCCCTTCCGAAGGAGGGGGAGAACGATCGTTCTCCCGCTGTTCGCTACAGTAGAGAACGATGGTTCTCCCCGCAAGGGGAGGGACGGCGACGAGAGGGTGGACGATGCTCGACGAGAAGGCGGCGCGCGACGCGGTGGTCGCGGCCGCCGACCGGCTGTTCTACGCGCGCGGCGTGCAGTCCGTCGGCATGGACGCCGTGCGCGCCGAGGCCGGGGTGTCGCTCAAGCGGATCTACGGGCTCTTCCAGTCCAAGGAGGACCTCGTCGTCGCCGTCCTCGCGCTGCGGGCCAGGCAGTGGACGGAGGGCGTGGAGCGCGCAGCCGCCGGTGCGGCGACGCCACGCGACCGGATCCTCAGCGTCTTCGACTTCCTCGACGCCTGGTTCCGGGAGGACGGGTTCCGCGGGTGCGCGTTCATCAACTCGTTCGGCGAGCTCGGCGCCACCTCGCCCCGCATCGCCGAAGCCGTGCGGGGGCACAAGGAGGCGTTCCGCGAGCACGTCCTGGGCCTGGTGCGCGAGGCCGGCCTGCCCGACGCGGTCGCCCTGCAGGTCGTGCTGCTCGCCGAGGGCGCGCAGACCACCGCCGCCATCACGCACGACGCCGACGTCGCCCGCGAGGCGCGACGCGCCGCCGAGTCCCTGCTCGCCGCCGAGGAGACGCGTACGCCCTGATCGCACGCCCGCGAGGACGCCCTCGGCCGACCCGGGCGGAGCAGGGGGCACAATGGTGCGGTGACCTATCGGTTCCTGCGCCTCGTCCTGTCGCTCCTGGTGTTCGTGCTCCTGCGACCCCGGGTGACGGGACTCCACAACATCCCGCGGCGCGGACCGGTGATCCTGGCCAGCAACCACCTGTCGTTCATCGACTCGATCATCATCCCGCTCGTCGTGCCCCGGCACGTCACCTTCATCGCGAAGGCGGAGTACTGGACGGGCCACGGCCTCAAGGGCCGCGTCTCGCGCTGGTTCTTCACCACGATGGGCCACATCCCCGTCGACCGCGAGGACCCACGCGCCGGCCAGCGGTCGCTCGACGACGCCCTCGTCGTGCTCAAGCGCGGCGGCGCCTTCGGCATCTACCCCGAGGGCACCCGCTCCCGCGACGGCAAGCTGCACCAGGGGCACACCGGCGTCGCATGGCTGGCGCTCGCGGGCTCCGCGCCCGTCGTGCCGGTCGCGCTGCGCGGCACCGACAAGGTGCAGCCCATCGGCAAGCGGCTGCCCCGCCCGGTTCGCGGCATCCAGGTGAACTTCGGCGCCCCCATCGACCCGTCGCGCCAGATCACCGCCGGGTCCCGGCCGGCGCAGGTGCGTCGGGAGCTGACCGACCACGTCATGGACTCCATCCACAAGATGAGCGGTCAGGAGATCGCCGCGTGACCGTCCCCTCGCCGCACGGCGAGGAGGTGCAGCGCCTCTTCGACACGGTCCCCGGCTACTACGACCGGATGAACCGCCTCATGACGGTCGGCCGGCACGCCGCCTGGTGCCGCGACGTCGCCCGGCGCGCGCAGCTGCCCGTCGGGGGGTCGCTGCTCGACATCGCCACCGGCACCGGCGTCATCGCCCTCGAGGCCGCGCGCCAGTACCCCGGCGCCACGATCCACGGCGTCGACTTCTCCGAGGGGATGCTGGAGGGCGCCCGCGCCAAGCCCGGCGCCGACGCCGTGACCTGGGAGTTCGCCGACGCCAACGCCCTGCCCTACGACGACGGCTCCTTCGACGCCGTCACCCACGGCTACCTGCTGCGCAACGTCGAGGACGCCGAGCGCGTCCTCGCCGAGCAGCTGCGGGTGCTCAAGCCCGGTGGCCGGCTCGCGCTGCTCGAGACCTGCCCGCCGCGCGGACTGCTGAAGTACCCGGTGGCGCTCGGCGTGAAGGTCGTGATCCCGCTGCTCGGCCAGCTCGTGGCGCGCGACAAGTCGTCGTACACGTACCTCGAGGAGACCACCCTCGGGTTCATGTCCCCCGAGCAGGTCGCCTCCATCCTCTGGCGGCTCGGGTTCGACGACGTCACCTGGCGGCGCCGCTTCCTCGGCACCCACATGATCGTGAGCGCCCGCAAGCCCCTCTGACGGTGGTGACGTAGTGCCCGGTGACGGTTCCCCGCTCGGAAGCGTCACCGGGTACTACGTCGACGGGTCCCCCGGCCGGGTGAGGCGCGCCGCGGGCCGGCCAGGAAGACTGGTCGGCGTGACGGGGCGGACGACAGGCGGCGGGCGGCGCACCCTGCGGTGGGCGCTGTCTCCGCTGACCAGCGCGTCCACGGTGCGGGCGGGCGTGTACCTCGTCGTCGGGGGAGTCGTCGCGGGCGCGTACGCGCTGCTCGCCGCCGGGTTCGTGCAGATGTTCGCCGACCCCGCCACGCCCCGCGCCGCCGTCGCCGTGCTCGCCGCGGTGACCGCCGTCATCGTCGGCGCGCCGCCGTTCCTCGCGCCCGTGCGCGCGCTGGAGATCGCGGCCGTGCGGACGTTCCTCGACGTCGACGCCCGCGAGCTGCCCGACCCGTCCGGTCCGACGACGGTCGCGACGCGGTGGCGCGGGGCCGCGTGGTTCGCGCTGCACCTCGCCCTGGGCGCCGTGATCACCCTGGGCCTGCTGGTCGCGGTGCCGCTCGCGACGCAGCTGGTGCTGTCCGCGTTCGGCATCGACGAGTCGTTCCTGGTGCGGATGGCGCCGGCGTTCACCGCCCACGCCGCCGGGTGGGCGGCGCTCGCGGTGCTGGCGCTGCTCGCCCTCCCGTACGGCACGGCGCTCGCGCGCCGGCTGCTGCGGCAGTCGGCGGAGCCGCTGCTCGGCCCCGACCAGACGGCGCGCATCGCCGAGCTCGAGGCGCAGGCCGACCGGCTGGCCGAGCGCGGCCGGCTCGCGCGCGAGCTGCACGACTCCGTCGGCCACGCCCTCACCGTCACGACCCTCCAGGCGGCGGCCGCGTCGCGGCTCGTCGGATCCGACCCGGACGCGGCGCGGCGCTCCCTCGCCGCGATCGAGGAGTCCGGCCGCGCCGCGATGGCCGACCTCGACCACGTCCTCGGCCTGCTGCGCGCCCCCGACCGCGCCGACGACCGCACCGACGACCGCGCCGACGATGCCCGGGAGCCGCGCCGCGCGCCGGCCCGGTCTCTCGCCGACCTGCCCGCCTTGGTCGCCGACGCCCGGCACGCGGGCGCGGACGTGCGGCTCGACGTCGACGACGGCGCGGCGGCCGCGCTGCCCCGCGCGACCTCGCACGAGGCGTACCGCGTCGCGCAGGAGGCGCTCACCAACGCCGTCCGGCACGCGCCAGGACACCCCGTCACGGTGACCGTGATGCTCGACGGCGCGGCGCGGCGGCTCGACGTCGAGGTCGCGAACCCGCTGCCCTCCAGCCCGGACGGGCGGTCACGGCGCGGCGGCCGCGGCCTGCGCGGCATGGCCGAACGCGTCCGGCTGCTGCGCGGCGACCTCGACGCGGGGCCGCAGGACGGCCGCTGGGTGGTGCGGGCGCGGTTCCCCGTCGCGTGACCCGGCGCTATGCGCCGAGGCCGAGGCAGTGCGCCAGCACGGCCTGCTGCACGGGCAGCAGCGACGCCTTGAAGCCGTACCCGACGAATGGCCCGCCGGGGGCGACGGCGTCCGCGCTCACCTCGCGACCGCGGGTGAACGGCGGGCACGGGGCCAGGCGCACGCCGGGCCTCGCGAGGCGGAGCAGGTCCGCCGTGACCTGGTAGGGCGCGAGCGCGTCGGCGTGCTTCCCCACGCCGTCGGTCAGCACGACGTCGGCCCCCGTGACGGCGGCCTCGAGGTCGTCCGTCCAGGCGAGACCCGGGGCGCGCAGCGCGGCGGGGCAGCACTGCACGAGGTCGAGCCCGAGCACGCGGGCGATCTCGCCCCAGGCCCGGGCGATGTTGCCGTCCGCGCCGACGAAGACGAGGCGGAGGTCCCGCACGTCGCCGTCCTGCGCCAGGGCGTAGACGTCGGAGAGCACCTCGCACGGGTGGTTGGTGGACGTCATCGCGTTCACCACCGGCACGGGCCCGGCCGCGAGGCCGTCCAGGACGGCGAGGTCGGGGTGACGGACCACCAGGACGTCCGCCCAGCTGGCGAGGTACCCGGCGACGTCCGCGAGCTCTTCGGGCTTGTCCAGCGTCTCCGGCGGGAACAGCACGGGCTGGAGGCCCATCTGCGCCGCACCGCGCTCGAACGTCACCCGCGTGCGCAGGCTCGTGGGCGGGAAGAAGAGGACGGCGCACCCGTCCGTGCGTGGACCCCGCCCGGCCCGGTAGGCGTCCGTGAGGTCGAACACCGCCGCGACGTCGTCGGCCGTCCAGTCGTCGAGGCGTACGAGGGAGGTCACGGGACGTTTCTGCCAGACGCCGCGGCGTCGGAGGCGCGCCCGACCGGCCCGTGAGACGCCCGATGCGGCAGGATCGACGGCGTGACCGTGCCTGCCGACACCCACGCCCGCGCCGACGCCGTCCGCGCCGTCCGCGTCGTCCTCGTCGACGACGAGCCGCTGGTGCGCGCGGGGCTGCGCGTCATCCTCGACGCGGAGCCGGACCTGACGGTGGTCGGGGAGGCGGGCGACGGGTCCGAGGTGCCACAGGTGGTGGCGCAGGCGCGGCCGGACGTCGTGCTCATGGACGTGCGGATGCCGCGCGTGGACGGGATCGCGGCGACGCGGGCCGTCGTCGGGGCGGGCCGTCCGGGCGCGCCGGCGCCGCGCGTCCTCGTGCTCACGACGTTCGAGAACGACGACCACGTGCTCGACGCCCTGCACGCCGGGGCGCAGGGCTTCCTGCTGAAGCGGGCACGCCCGGAGGAGGTCGCGGACGCGGTGCGGCTCGTGGCGCGCGGGGACTCGCTGCTGTTCCCCGACGCGGTGCGGCGGCTCGTCGCGGCACGGGGGAGCGCCACGGACGGCGACGCGCTGCGCGACGCGCGGCTCACCGAGCGCGAGGGCGAGGTGCTGCGGCTGATGGCCGCCGGCCTGTCGAACGCGGAGATCGCGGGGGAGCTGTACCTCGGCGTCGAGACCGTGCGCACGCACGTGGGGAACGTGCTGGCCAAGCTCGGCGTGCGCGACCGCACCCAGGCGGTGGTGCGCGCCTACGAGTCGGGGTTCGTCCCGGTCCAGCGACCCTGAGACCGCCGCCACCGCACGACGGCGACCCAGGCCAGGCCCGCGCCGAGGGCGGCCCCGATCGTGTTGGACAGCCAGTCGTCGGTGTCGCACGACCGTCCGAGCGCCGGCACGAGCGCCTGGACCAGCTCGACGAGCGCCGACACGACCGTCCCTCCGGCGAACGCGAGCAGCGGCCGACGGAGCGCGACGCCGGCGAGGAAGACGGGCGCCACGAAGAGGACGACGTTGGCGAGCAGCTCGACGCGGCCCGGCGTCGGCAGCGACCAGCCCACCGTGCACCGCGCGAACAGCTCGCGGTCCACGGGCACCATGGTCAGCAGGAGCACCGGCACGAGGGACGCAGCGCACAGGGCCCAGGCCGCGCGACGGCGCGCGACGAGCCACGGGCCGAGCGCCAGACCCCCGGCCACGAGGACGGCCAGCGCCGCCGGGGACAGCCACGGGTGCGCGACGAGGAGGGTCGAGATCACGGGCCCAGTATCCCGGCGCTCGTGGCTAGTGCGCGGGCGGCTCCAGCGGCACCCGATAGCGCACCACCCCTGGGTGCGGGTGGTCCACGACACGGCCGCCGACCTTCTCGATCAGACCGGCCGACGCGGCGTTGCCCTCCTCGCACACGAGGTCGGCGTGGTCCATCCCGTGCTGCGTGGCGGCCCCCTCCAGCACGCGCGCGAGCGCCCACGCCGCGTGCCCCTGCCCGCGGGCCCCGGGCCTGATGCCGTAGCCGACGTGCCCGTGGCGGTCGGCGTCCGGGTGGTCGGGGTGGCGCAGGGCGATGCCGCCGACGACGTCGGCAGCGCCGTCCTCGCCCACGACGACGATCCACCAGAGCGTCGCCGCCTGCGCGGAGCGCGCCCGCCCCACCCAGTCCGCGAATCCCGTCACGGACGCGACGTCGTCGTCGGGGCCGATGCCGAACCCGTCCTCGTGGAGGCCGGGCCCCCAGTCGTCGTGGCCGGCGTGCCACTGGCGTGCGAGGCCGGTCGTGGGCGGCACGAGGCGGCGCTCCGGCGCGGGAGGCCGCGTGTCCGAGATCATGTGCGGGCGTCCCAGAGTCCCGCCAGCCGGGCGGCGAGCTCCGCCCCGTCGGCGCCGTGCACGAGCGGGGCGTCCGGCTCCGGCCGTCCCCGTGAGGGCCGCACGCGGGCTCGGGCGACCTGCCGGACGGCGATCGCCACCACCCGCCCGGGCCAACGCGCGGACGCGCGCACGTACACGTCCTCGTCGAGCTGGCCGGCGTCGCCCACCAGCAGCCACCGCACGTCGGGGAAGGTGGTCATGAGGCGGTCCAGGCTGTCGCCCTTGTGCTGCGGGCCGCTGCGGAACCAGCCGGTCTGCGTGGGGCCCCAGTCCGTGAGCAGCAGCGGGCCCGGCGGGAAGCCGTGCCGGCCGAGGAAGCGGGACAGCGTGCCCGCGGTGTTCCACGCGCCGTTGGAGAGGTAGACGAACGGCGCGTCGGGGCGGTCGGCCGCGATCCGCCCGTACAGCTCCGCCATCCCCGGCACGGGGCGGCGCGCGCTCGCCCGGGTGACGAACGTGTTCCACGCCGCGACGAACGGGCGCGGCACGACCGTGACCATCGCCGTGTCGTCGATGTCGCTCACGACGCCGAACGTCGCGCCGTCGTCGACCACGACGACGGGGGCCGCGGCGCCGGCCCCGGTGCGGAGGGCGGTCAGGGTGGCGTCGTGCCGGCCCGCGCCCAGGGGCGCGGCCTCGGGGAGCGGCACCTCGACGTCGACGTAGCCGGCGCGGTCCGTCTCGACGACGACGTCCGCCCCGCCCACGACGACGCGCACCCGCTCGCCGGGCGCCGGCATCGTGAGGTAGCTGCGCAGGGGACGCCGGTCGGGGTGCCGCACGCCGGACAGCGGGCCCGACGCCCGCGACGGCGGCACCAGGAGCACGCGGGCGAGGACGCGCACCGAGCGGGGCGAGCCGTACCCGGTGTACGGGAGCAGCCGCGGCACCCAGCCCCGACGACGCAGGAACGCCCCCGCCACCGCGCACCACCGGTCCTCGAGCACCGCGGCCACGTGGGGCCGCTGCGTGGGTCGAGGGGTGGCGTGCTGCGTGGCGGGGGCGTCCGGCATGCCCCGATCGTCCCTGCTACTGGCCGCCCATGCCCGTCGTGGCGACGCCCTGCACGATGCGCCGCTGGAACAGCATGAACACGACGAGCAGCGGCAGCGCGGCGATCATCGCCGACGCCATGTTCTGCGCGTACTGCACGCCGTAGGCGTTCTTCACGGTCGACAGGCCGACGGGCAGGGTCATGAACTGCGGGTCGGTGGTGACGATGAAGGGCCACAGGAAGTTGTTCCACGCGCCGATGAACACGAAGATCGCGACGGCCACGAGGATCGACTTCGACAGCGGCAGCACGATCGTCCAGAAGAGCCGCCACGTGCCGGCGCCGTCGATCCGGGCGGCGTCGAGGAGCTCGGCGGGGATCGCGTCGAAGAACCGCTTGAGGATGAACACCATCACGGGCGCCACGACCTGCGGCAGCACGATGCCGGCGAACGTGTCGACCAGCCCCATGGCCTGCATCTGCTTGAACAGCGGCACGATGAGGATCTGGCCGGGCATCATGATCGACGCGACGGTGAGGAACTGCAGCAGGCCGCGGCCCTTGAACACCGTCTGCGAGAAAGCGAACGCCGCCATCGCGGAGATGAGCACGGTCAGCGCTGTCACCAGGATGGCGACCACGAAGCTGTTCCACATCCAGCCCAGCAGCTCGCTGTTGCCGAGCACCTGGCGGTAGGCGTCGAGCGTCCAGCCCTGGGTGGGCCACCACGACGCGGGCAGCGCGGCCTCGGCCTCGTGCTTGAAGCTGGTGACGGCGCCCCACGCGAGCGGCAGCAGCCACAGGACGGCCATGACGACGAGGGCGGCCAGCGCGGCGACCCGCACCCACGGGGACGGCCCGATCGTCAGCTTGGTGAGGGTGCGGTTCTCGGCCCGTGCCTGCTGCCGGTTCGACCGGCGCGCGGCGACCAGCGTGGAGACGGAACCCTGGGTGGACTCGGCGATGGCCACGTCAGGCCTCCTTCTTCGTCGGCAGGAGCCGGACCAGCGTGAACACGAGGATCAGGGCGAAGAACACGTACGAGATGGCCGACGCGTACCCGAGGCGGTAGTTCGTGAAGCCCGTGTCGTAGACGTACTCGAGGATCGGGCGGGTGCTGCCGTTGGGGCCGCCGCCGGTGAGCAGGTAGATCTGGTCGAACACCTTGAGGGACGCGAGCAGCTGCAGCACCACGATGACGCCGGTGATGGTCTTCATCTGCGGCAGCGTGATGGAGAACAGCCGCCGCCAGCCGCCGGCGCCGTCGATCGTCGCCGCCTCGTACTGCTGCTGCGGGATGCCCTGCAGCGCGGCCAGGTACAGCAGGAAGTTGAACCCGACCGTCCACCAGACGGTGACGAGCGCGATGGAGAACATCGCGACGTTCTCGTCGGTGAGCCACCCGACCGGGCCGAGGCCCAGCTTGGAGACCCAGACGTCGAGCAGGCCGATCTCGGGCTGGAACAGCCAGCTCGCCAGCGACGACACGACGGCGCTGGTCAGCAGGAACGGCGCGAAGAACGACATCCGCCACACCCACTGGCCGGGCAGGCCGGTGTGCACCAGCAGGGCCATGAGGAGCGCCACGATGATGAGCGGCACGGTGCTGAGCACCGTGAACCACACCGTGTGCAGCAGCGTCTGCCACACCTGCGGGTCGCTGAAGGCCTCGGCGTAGTTGTCGAAGCCGATGAACGAGCTCTCCGTCGAGGTGAGGCTCTGGTCGGTGAAGCTCATCCACAGGCCGTAGATCGTCGGCCACAGCAGGAAGAGCCCGGTCGCCACCGCGAACGGGGCGACGAACAGGTACCCGGAGCGGTCCTGCGCGCGGAGCGAGTGGCTCACGGCGCGGGTGCCGGTGCGGGGACGGGTGCCCGTGGTGCGCCGGGAGGGGCGCGCGACGGGGGCGCTGAGTGACGTGCTCGAGGCGGTCATCGTCGTCCTCTCTCGGATCAGGCGGGGCTCGGCTGCGAGAGGAAGCGGTTCATCTCGCTGAGCATGCGGTCGACGGCGGCCTGGGGGGACGCCTTGCCGGACAGGGTGTCGGTCATGGAGTCGCCCATGCGCGCCTGGAAGTCGCTGCCGCCGCCCGTGAACCAGGCGTTCGGGTCGAAGACGGCGATCTCGGCGGCGGGCGCGTAGTCGCGCTGCGGCACCAGGGCCTGGTACTCGGACGTCTTGACGACGGGCTGGTAGGCCGGGATGTGGCCGGCGGACGCCCAGGTGAGGCCCTCCTTGAGAAGGCCCGCGAGGACGCGGTACGTGGCCTCCCGCTTGGCCGGGTCGGCGTGGGCCTGCTTCGGCAGGACGAACGAGTGCGAGTCGGCGTAGTTGGCCGGTGTGTCGAAGATCGTCGGGAACGGCGTGCCGCCGACGTCGGGGATCGCGCCCTGGAACATCGGGAGGTCCCACTCGCCGGAGAACATCAGCCCGGTGCGCTTCGACATGAACCGTCCGGAGGCGGCGCCGCCGTCCTGGTTCTTGGCAGCGACCTTGCCGTCGATCATCGCCTGGAGGAACTCGAAGACCTCCACCGCGGCCTGCTCGTCGATCTCGGCGGGCTTGCCCGGCGTGAGGTCGTAGCCGCCGCCGTTCTGGTTGTAGAGGCCCCAGAACATCCGCCAGCAGCCGGCGGAGTCGCGCAGGTAGCCCCACGAGACGCCCGTCTCGCCCGTGACCTCGGCCATCGCGCGGCCGGCGTCGAGGAAGGCGTCGGCACCGGGCGCGATGGCCAGCTTGCCGTCGGCGTCCAGGAGGCCGGCCTTCCCGGAGATCTCCGGGTTGTTGAAGGCGATGTACGGGTGCGTGTCGAGCGGCAGCGCGTACAGCTGGCCGTCGAACTGCGCCTTCTCCCACACCGCGGGCGCGAAGTCGTCCTGCGTGATGCCGAGGTCGGCGAGCGCGTCCAGGTCGAACGGCTCCAGCAGGCCGCCGGGCGCATACCCCGCGAGGCGCGACATGTGCATCACCGCGGCCTCGGGCGGACGGCCGCCCGACGACGCCATCGCGAGCTTCGTGTAGTACGGCGCGCCCCAGGCGAGGGTGGTGGAGTCCACGGAGATGTCGGGGTTGTCGCCCGCGACCGCGCCGACCATCTTCTGCATGAGGGCCCCGTCGCCGCCCGAGAACAGGTCCCAGACCATCACCGACGTGCGGCCCGAGCCCGACGCCGACGGCGTCGCGCACCCGGACAGGGCACCGCCGAGCGCGATACCGCCGGCCCCGACGAGCGCGGCCTGGAGCAGGCCGCGGCGGCTCCATCGCGGGACGTCGTCCGCGGGGCCGCCCGTGCCGGGCCGGGTGCGTCGCGCGGACGCGTGGCTCTGCCACGCTCCTCCCGGCGACGCTGAACTGCGCTGCATGGTCTTCATCGACCCTCCTTGGTGCAACGTTGCGCTCCAACGTGGGACCACGATGGACTAGGGCGGGCGACCCGTCAAGAGAGCCAGCGAGGTTCATCACGGGCCGCCGGAGGGAGGCGTGGATGTCGGGACTCGAGGACGGCAACGAGCGCGCGGGCACCGTTGCCCGGGGCCGCGCGTCGGGCCGGGTGGGGATCAAGGACGTCGCCGCGGAGGCGGGCGTCTCGTGGAAGACGGTGTCGAACGTGGTCAACGGCACCGGGCGGGTCGGCGACGACACGCGGGCGCGCGTCGAGGAGGTCATCGCGACCCTCGGCTACCGCCCCAACCTCGCCGGGCGGCAGCTGCGCCGGGGGCGCACCAACACGCTCGCGCTCGCGGTGCCGTGGGTGCACTCGCCGTACTTCTCGCTGCTGGCGCACATCGTCATCGACGTCGCGGGGCAGCGGGGCTACCGGGTCCTCATCGAGGAGACGCGCACCGAGCGGGACGCGGAGCTGCAGGTGGCGCGCGGGTTCCAGGTGCACTCCATCGACGGCATCATCTTCTCGCCCCTCGCGCTCGGCCCCGCCGAGATCGCCGAGGTGCGCGGCGAGACGCCCATGGTGCTGCTCGGCGAGCGGGACGACCCCGGCCACGACCGGCGGTGGCGCACCGACCACGTGAGCATCGACAACGTCCTCGCGGCACGCGAGGTGACCGAGCACCTGCTGGCCACGGGCCGCCGGCTGGCGTTCGTCGGCGCGGAGTCGGAGGCGGACCGCTCGGGCACGCCGCGGCTCCAGGGCTTCCGGGAGGCGCACGAGGCCAGGGGCCTGGAGGTGGACCCGCGCTGGATCCTCCCCGTGGTGCAGTTCTCCCGGCCGGCGGGCGTGGCGGCGGTGGAGGCGGTGCTCCCTCGCATCGGCGAGGTCGGCGGCCTCGTCTGCGCCAACGACGAGCTCGCCCTCGGCGCCCTGCACGCGCTGCGCCTCAACGGCGTGCGGGTGCCCGAGGACGTCGCGGTCACCGGGTGGGACAACATCGAGGACGGGCGGTACTCCAACCCCGCGCTGACCACCGTGGCGCCGGACCTCGAGTCCATCGCGGCGGCGGCCGTGGACCGGGTGATCGCGCAGGTCGAGCGTCGTGCGGACGGCGCCGGGAAGGGCGACGTGGACGTCGTCGTGCCCCACCGGCTCCTGGTGCGCGAGAGCAGCCGGGTGGTGCCCGCCGACGACTGAGCCGTACCAATCGCTGATTCAACGTTGCATCTTTTCGGGTTCCGCTGTTGAATCGGCGGCGCACTGTCATCCACGCGCAACGGAGCTCAACGATGTCCGTCCTCGATCGACTCGACCCTCCCTCCGCCCCCACCGGCGGCGAGATCCCCCGCCCCGAGTACCCGCGCCCGCAGGTCGTGCGCGACCGCTGGCTCAACCTCAACGGATCGTGGGGGTTCGAGATCGACCCCGGCGACTCCGGGCTCGAGCGCGGCCTGCGCGAGCGGGCGCTCGACGGCACCATCACCGTGCCGTTCGCCCCCGAGTCCGAGCTGTCCGGGGTGGAGAACACCGACTTCCTCGAGGCGGTCTGGTACCGCCGCGAGGTGACCGTCCCCGCCGACTGGGCGGACGTCGCCGGGGCCGACACCCACGTGCTGCTGCACTTCGGCGCCGTCGACCACGACGCGACCGTGTGGGTGGACGGCACCGAGGTGGCCCGCCACCGCGGCGGGTTCACGCCCTTCACCGCCGACCTGTTCGGCGTCGCGGCGCCCGGGGACACGGTGACCGTCGTCGTGCGGGCCCGCGACCACCGCGGCATCCCGCAGGCGCGGGGCAAGCAGTCCGGCCTGTACGCCAACAAGGACTGCCACTACACGCGCACCACCGGCATCTGGCAGACCGTGTGGATGGAGCCGGTGCCCGGCGCCGCCCTGCGCCGCCCCCGCATCACGCCCGACCTCGCCGCCCGCGCCCTCGACGTGCGCGTGCCGCTCACGCAGAACCGCCGCGGCCACCACGTGGTCGTGACGGTGACCGACGCGGACGGCGTCGTCGCCACCGAGTCGACGCGCGCCGACCTGGACCTCGCGCCGTCGGTGCGCGTCGTCATCCCCGCCGACCGCGTGCGCCCGTGGTCCACGCAGGACCCGCACCTGTACGGCGTCGAGGTGGAGCTGCACGACGGCTCGGGCGACGTCGTCGACGCCGTGCGCTCGTACGCGGGCCTGCGGTCCGTGGCGATCGAGGGCAAGGCGATCCGCATCAACGGGGAGCCCGTCTTCCAGCGCCTCGTGCTCGACCAGGGCTACTGGCCCGAGTCGCTCATGACGGCGCCGAGCGACGCCGCCCTGCTACGCGACGTCGAGCTGGGCCTCGAGGCGGGATTCAACGGCGCCCGCCTGCACCAGAAGGTGTTCGAGGAGCGCTACCTGTACCACGCGGACCGCCTCGGCTACCTCGTGTGGGGCGAGTTCGGCGACTGGGGCTCCGGCGACTTCGGCCGCAAGGACGACCACCAGAAGCCGACGACGTCGTACGTCGCCGAGTGGCTGGAGGCCCTCGAGCGGGACTTCTCCCACCCGTCGATCATCGGCTGGTGCCCGCTGAACGAGACCCACCAGCTGCTGCACGACCGGATCACGCAGCTCGACGACGTCACGCGCGCCATGTTCCTGGCGACGAAGCTCGCGGACCCGTCGCGCCCCGTGCTCGACGCGAGCGGCTACTCGCACCGGGTGCTCGAGACGGACGTGTGGGACTCCCACCACTACGAGCAGGAGCCGGAGGCGTTCGCCCGCGACATGGCCGGGCTGAAGGACGGCAAGCCGTACGCGAACGACTACCCCGAGGGCCCGATCTCGCTGCCCTACAAGGGTCAGCCCTACTTCTGCAGCGAGTACGGCGGCATCTGGTGGAACCCGGAGGAGGCCGCGAAGGCCGCCGGCGACGACCGCAGCGAGTCGTGGGGCTACGGCCAGCGCGTGGCCGACGAGGAGGAGTTCCACGCCCGGTTCGCCGGCCTCACCGACGCCCTGCTCGACGACCCGCTGATGTTCGGCTACTGCTACACGCAGCTCACGGACGTGTTCCAGGAGCAGAACGGCGTCTACCGCTTCGACCGCTCCGAGAAGCTCGACGTCGACCGGGTGCGCGCGGTGCAGGTGCGCCCCGCCGCCTTCGAGAAGGACGCCGACTGACGCGCCGCGTCATCCCGACGTAGCGACACTTCCACGCCGGGAGTGCCGAACAGGCAGTTGACACCGTATTGAGGGCCTGGGGGTCCCCAATACGGTGTCAACTGCC
>NZ_JBHWYY010000069.1:0-21343 GCF_042728595.1 Isoptericola sp. NPDC060185
GTCGAGGGCGCCCCGGTCGAAGGCGACGAGGACCTCGTCGCCGACGTCCATGGGTCAGGCCCCGTACTCCTTCTGGATCCGGGCCCAGTTCTCCTCGAGCATCTCGAGGCCACCGATGTTGTAGAACGCCTGCTCGGCGATGTGGTCGAACTCGCCCTCGGCGATCTTCTTGAACGCCTCGATGGTCTCGGCGAGCGGCACGGTGGAGCCCTCCACGCCGGTGAACTTCTTCGCCATGTAGGTGTTCTGGGAGAGGAACTGCTGGATGCGGCGCGCACGCGCGACGACCGTCTTGTCCTCCTCCGAGAGCTCGTCCACACCGAGGATCGCGATGATGTCCTGCAGCTCCTTGTTGCGCTGCAGGATCGACTTCACCTGGGTGGCCACGTCGTAGTGCTCCTGGCCCACGTAACGCGGGTCGAGGATGCGGGACGTCGAGGTCAGCGGGTCGATCGCCGGGTACAGACCCTTCGACGCGATCTCGCGGGAGAGCTCGGTCGTCGCGTCCAGGTGGGCGAACGTGGTCGCCGGCGCCGGGTCGGTGTAGTCGTCGGCCGGCACGTAGATCGCCTGCAGCGAGGTGATCGAGTGGCCGCGCGTCGAGGTGATGCGCTCCTGCAGGAGGCCCATCTCGTCGGCGAGGTTCGGCTGGTAGCCCACCGCGGACGGCATGCGGCCCAGCAGCGTCGACACCTCGGAGCCGGCCTGCGTGAACCGGAAGATGTTGTCGATGAAGAGCAGCACGTCCTGCTTGCGCACGTCGCGGAAGTACTCCGCCATCGTGAGCGCCGACAGGGCGACGCGCAGACGCGTGCCCGGCGGCTCGTCCATCTGGCCGAAGACCAGGGCCGTCTTGTCGAAGACGCCGGCCTCCTCCATCTCGGCGATGAGGTCGTTGCCCTCACGGGTGCGCTCGCCGACGCCGGCGAACACGGACACGCCGCCGTGGTCCTGCGCGACGCGCTGGATCATCTCCTGGATGAGGACCGTCTTGCCGACGCCCGCACCACCGAAGAGGCCGATCTTCCCACCCTGCACGTACGGGGTGAGGAGGTCGATCGACTTGATGCCGGTCTCGAACATCTCGGTCTTCGACTCGAGCTGGTCGAAGGCCGGGGGCTTCCGGTGGATCGGCCAGCGCTCGGTGACCTCGAACTTCTCCCCCTCGGCGAGGTTGAGGACGTCGCCGGTCACGTTGAAGACCTTGCCCTTGGTGATGTCGCCGACGGGCACGCTGATCGGCGCACCGGTGTCGGTGACGACGGCGCCGCGCACGAGGCCGTCCGTCGGCTTCAGCGCGATCGCACGGACCAGGCCGTCGCCCAGGTGCTGGGCGACCTCGAGCATGAGGGTGAAGGTCTTCTCGCCCTCGCCCTGGCTCGACAGGTCGATGTCGACCGTGAGGGCGTTGTAGATGTCGGGGATCGCGTCCTCGGGGAACTCGATGTCGACGACGGGGCCGATCACGCGCGCGACCCGGCCCACGCCGGGTCCGCTCTGGTGCTCGACCGGGGCTTCCACGGTGGTGGCGGTCATTGCTTGCCTCGCTTCGAAAGGAACGTTGCGGATGTCTGGGCGGTCGTCAGAGCCGGCTCAACAGGAGCCGTGGCCGGCGTCATGACGCCGCGAGGGCGTCGGCACCCGAGACGATCTCGCTGATCTCCTGGGTGATGTCCGCCTGGCGGGCCTGGTTCGCCAGGCGCGTGTAGGTGCGGATCAGGTCCTCGGCGTTGTCCGTTGCCGTGTGCATCGCCCGCTGGCGCGCGGCCAGCTCGGACGCCGCGGCGTCGAGCATGAAGCTGAAGATGCGGCTGCGGACGTAGCGCGGTAGGAGCGCGTCGAGGACGCTCTCCGGCGACGGCTCGAAGTCGTACAGCGGGAACGTGTCGTGCTCGCCGGGCGCGGCCACGCCCTCGACGACCTCGAGCGGGAGCATCCGCACCACGCGGGGCCGCTGCGTGACCATGTTGACGAACTGCGTGTACACGACGTGCAGCTCGCCGACGCCGCCCTCGTCCGCCGGGGCGAGGAACGCCCCGAGCAGGCCGTCGGCGATCTCGCCCGCGACGTCCGAGTCCGGGCTGTCCGACCCGTACGACCACTGCCCCGCGAGCTGACGCCCGCGGTAGCGGTAGTACGACACGGCACGACGACCGGCGGCGTACAGGTCGACCGTCTTGCCGGCCTCCTGCAGCTGCCCCACGAGCCGCTCCGCCTCGCGGATGATCGACGCCGAGTAGGCGCCGGCCATGCCGCGGTCGGACGCGATCACGAGGACCGCGACGCGGTCCGTGTCGTGCCGCTCGCTGGTGAGCGGGTGCTTGGTCGACGTGTGCGTCGCCACGCCCGACACCGCGCGGGTGATCGCCCGCTCGTACGGCGCCGCCGCGGCGGTGCGCGCCCGCGCCTTGCCGATGCGGGAGGCCGCGATCAGCTCCTGCGCGCGGAACATCTTCTTCAGCGACTGCGTCGACTTGATCCGCTGCTTGTAGATGCGCTGGGATCCACCGGCCATGCTCAGGCCTTCTTCTGCACGACGAGCTGCTCCTGCTCGACGTCGGCGGACTCGTCGTCGGCGTCGCCGCCCACGAGCGGGGTGCCGTCAGCCTTGAGGAAGCCGTTGCGGACGTCCTCGACGGCCGCGGCGAGCGCGTCCTCCGTGTCCTGCTCGAGCTTGCCGGTCTCGGCGATCGTGGTGAGCACCGAGGTGTGGCGACGCAGGTGGTCGAGCATCTCGGACTCGAACCGCTTGACGTCCTCGACGGGGACGTCGTCGAGCTTGCCCTTGGTGCCGGCCCACACGGACGCGACCTGGTCCTCGACCGGGTACGGCGTGTACTGGGGCTGCTTGAGCAGCTCCATGAGCACCGCGCCGCGGGCCAGCTGGCCGCGGGACGCCGCGTCGAGGTCGGACGCGAACATCGCGAAGGCCTCGAGCGAGCGGTACTGCGCCAGCTCGAGCTTCAGCGTGCCGGAGACCTTCTTCATCGCCTTGATCTGCGCGTCGCCACCGACTCGGGAGACGGAGATGCCGACGTCGACCGCCGGGCGCTGGTCGGCGTTGAAGAGGTCCGACTGCAGGAAGATCTGGCCGTCGGTGATGGAGATGACGTTGGTCGGGATGTACGCCGACACGTCGTTCGCCTTCGTCTCGATGATCGGCAGACCGGTCATCGAGCCCGCGCCCAGCTCGTCCGAGAGCTTCGCGCAACGCTCGAGCAGGCGGGAGTGCAGGTAGAAGACGTCACCGGGGTACGCCTCGCGGCCCGGCGGGCGGCGCAGCAGCAGCGACACGGCACGGTAGGCCTCGGCCTGCTTCGACAGGTCGTCGAAGATGACCAGGACGTGCTTGCCCTGGTACATCCAGTGCTGGCCGATGGCCGAGCCTGTGTACGGGGCGATGTACTTGAAGCCCGCGGGGTCGGACGCGGGGGCCGCGACGATCGTCGTGTACTCGAGCGCGCCGGCCTCCTCGAGAGCGCCGCGCACGGAGGCGATCGTCGAGCCCTTCTGGCCGACGGCGACGTAGATGCAGCGGACCTGCTTGCTCGGGTCGCCCGACTCCCAGTTGGCCTTCTGGTTGATGATCGTGTCGATCGCGATCGCGGTCTTGCCGGTCTGCCGGTCGCCGATGATCAGCTGACGCTGACCGCGACCGATCGGGATCATCGAGTCGATCGCCTTCATGCCGGTCTGCAGCGGCTCGTGCACCGACTTGCGCTGCATGACGCCGGGCGCCTGGAGCTCGAGGGCGCGGCGGCCCTCGCTCTCGATCTCGCCCAGACCGTCGATCGGGTTGCCCAGCGGGTCCACGACGCGGCCGAGGTAGCCCTCGCCCACGGGGACGGACAGGACCTCGCCGGTGCGGCGGACCTCCTGCCCTTCCTCGATGCCCGTGAACTCGCCGAGGACGACGACGCCGATCTCCCGGACGTCCAGGTTCAGGGCGAGGCCGAGCGTGCCGTCCTCGAAGCGCAGCAGCTCGTTCGCCATCGCGCCGGGGAGGCCCTCGACGTAGGCGATGCCGTCGGCGGCGACGGTGACGCGGCCGACCTCCTCGCTGACCGCGCCCTCGGGCTCGTACGACTTCACGAAGCTGTCCAGAGCGGCGCGGATCTCCTCCGGCCGGATCGTCAGCTCAGCCATTGCTCTCTCCTGTCGTGGCCGCATATCGCGCGGCCTCACGTTCTGCGTAGCCGACCGGGGCCGGCGCTGGGCCTGGGAAGGTTTAGCCGGCCAGCCGGCGACGGGCGTCGGCCAGGCGGGACAGCACGGTGGAGTCGACGACGTCCGCGCCGACCTGGATGCGCAGGCCACCGATCACGGTCGGGTCGACCGTGACGTTGAGCTGCACGGCACGCCCGTAGGCCCGCTCGAGCAGACCGGCGAGCCGGTCCTGCTGGGACTGGCTGAGCACGGCGCCGCTGGTGACCATGGCCACGAGGCGACGACGACGCTCGGCCGCGATCTCGCCGTACCACAGCAGCGTCGCCACGAAGCGGCGGCCGCGGAGGGTGGTGGTGGCCCGACGGGCGAGCGCCTGCGTGACGTCGTCCACCTTGCCCGAGAGCAGGGTGTCGACGAACGCCGTGCGACGCGCGGGGTCGGTCGAGTCGTCCGAGAGCACCTGCCGTGCCTCGCGCTGGCCGACGAGGGCCCGGGTCAGCCGGAACAGCTCGTCCTCGACCGTCTCGAGGGCGCCCCGCGCCTCGGCGGACGCCAGCAGGGCGTCGAGCCCGAGGCGCTCCACGGCGTCCACGAGGTCCCGGTCGCCGGCCCAGCGCGACCGCGCCAGCCCGGTGACGAGCTCCACGACGCGCTCGTCGAAGCCGCCGGCCAGCACGCGCCCGGCGAGGGCCGCACGGTCCTCGACCTCGCGCGACGGGTCGGCGAGCGACCGGCGCAGCGGCCCGGAGGAGTCCAGGGCGTCGACGACGACGAACAGCTGCTCGCCGAGCGTCTGCGCGTCGGCCCCCGCGGACCGCAGGACCGGCTCGAACCGCTCCTGCGCCGCGCCGAGGGATGCTCCGCTGGTGCCCCGCATCAGCCCTCCTTGCCGACCGGCGCCGGCTCGCCCGCAGCCTCGAGCTCGTCGAGGAAGCGGTCGACGACACGCGACTGGCGCGCGGAGTCCTGCAGCGACTCGCCGACGATCTTGGACGCCAGCTCCGTGGCCAGCTCCCCGACCTCGGTGCGCAGCGAGACCGCCGCCGTCTGGCGCTCGGCCTCGATCTGGCGGTGCGCCGTCTCGACGATGCGCGCGGCCTCGTCGTGCGCCTTGGTGCGCAGCTCCGCGACGATGGCGGTGCCCTCGGCACGCGCCTCCTCGCGGGTCTTCGCGGCGTCCGCACGGGCCTCGGCCAGCTGCTGGTGGTACTCCTTCAGCGCCTCCGCGGCCTCCTCCTGCGCCTTCTCCGCCTTGGCGATGCCACCCTCGATCTTCGCGGTGCGCTCGTCGAGCACGGCCTGGAACTTGGGCAGGACGTACTTGTAGAACACGATCCCGACGATGATCACGATGATCAGCGACCACACGATGTCCGGCGTGTGCGGCAGCAGGATGTTCTGGTTCCCCTCCTCCGCGGCGACGACGCCCGCGGTCGAGGTGCTCAGGGGGGAGGCCATCACGCCGGGACGATGAAGCCGGCCACCAGGCCGAGGAGCGCGAGCACCTCGACGAAGGCGATACCGATGAACATCGTGGTACGGAGCTGGCTGGAGACCTCGGGCTGGCGGGCCATGCCCTCGATCGTCTTGCCGATGAGGATGCCGAGGCCGATGCCCGGGCCGACCGCCGCGAGGCCGTAACCGATGGTGCCGATGTTTCCGCTGACCTCGGCGAGGGTGGTGACGTCCACTGGGTTTCCTTCCGTTGGGCGCCGGGCCTCGGGTGGCCCGGCGTCTCTTTCTGAGTGCAGGTGGTGGAGCTGGGGTCCGGCTCAGGCCGGGAACCGCGAGACGGTCAGTGCTCCGCCTCGACGGACATGTTGAGGTAGACGGCGGTGAGGATCGCGAAGACGTAGGCCTGCAGGGCGGCCACGAAGATCTCGAAGAAGAAGAACGCGAAGCCGGCCACGAACGTGCCCGCGCCGAACAGCTTCATCGCGCCGGCGGAGTCGAAGAGGAAGAACGACGTGGCGGCGAAGCAGATCGCGAGCATGAGGTGCCCGGCGACCATGTTGGCCAGGAGTCGGATGACGAGCGTCGCGGGGCGCAGGACGAACACCTGCAGCGCCTCGATCGGCACCAGCAGCAGGTAGAGCGCCTTCGGCACACCCGGCGGCAGCAGCGAGTTCTTGAGGAAGCCGCCGACGCCGTGCGCCTTGACGCCCGCGCCGAGGTACATGACGTACGTCCACGCCGCCAGCACGATCGGCAGACCGATGACCGAGGTTCCCGCGATGTTGAGGAACGGGATGACCGCCGCGATGTTCATGACCAGGACGGTGCAGAAGATCGTCGCGAGCAGCTTGAAGTACTTGCGGCCGTTCTCCTGGCCGAGCACCTCGATCGCGATCGAGTTGCGCACGAAGTCGAGGACCATCTCGACGCCGTTCTGGAACCGGCCGGGCACCAGGCGGGCACGACGCGCCGCGAGGCAGAACACCAGCAGCAGGACGGTGGCCATGATGACGCGGACCAGCATGATCCGGTTGAACTCGAAGGGGGTGCCCTCGAAGAAGATCGCCGGCGGGAAGAAGTCCGCGATCGTCGGCGGCTCGAAGCCGCCGCCTTCGGCGGCGAGCAGCAGGGGGATCGCTGGCGTAGACAGGGGGTTCTCCCGGAGGTCGTACGGTCCGGGCGCTCCACTCCTGGGAGGGCACGCCATCGGACCTGGCCGTCATGGATTCGCGAACAGCCTACCGGATGTTCACAGGTGCTCCGACACCCCAGAACAGTTTTTCCGGCAAGATCACGCGGCTTGTGAAGAAGCGCACGATGTTGCCCTCGGCGACGGATCGTCGCCTGACGCAAGCACCCTGGTCAGGGGAGCGCGGTCACGGCTGCACGTAGGGCACGCGCCCGGCGTTCACGGCGCGGTAGTCCAGCAGCGCCGAGCCGATCGCCCCCACGGCGAGCACCGCGATGAGCACCCACGGGTCGTAGAACGTCGCGCCCTTGAGCAGCGCGAGCACCACGATGAGGACGACGATCTTGGCCACCCACGCCCCCATGACGAACGCCGCCATGCGGGCCGGGCTCGACCCGACCGTCTTCATCATCGACCAGATCGTCGTCGCGCAGAAGAACGCCGCGATCCCCGCGCCCACCAGCGCGCCCCACAGCCCGGGCAGCCCCGCGACCAGCAGGCCGACGCCGCCGCCCAGCACCACGAGGGCGCCGACCAGCAGCAGCGTGTCCCGCAGCGCGGCCCGCAGCACCCGCCGCTCGGCGTCGGTGGCGTGCTCGCCCGCGGCGGCGGCGTCCGTCGCCGGTCCGTCCTGGGCGGGATCGGGCGTCGGGCCGGAGCTGTCGGGCGTCGTCATCACGGGCGTCCTTCGTGCGTCGTCAGGGTGGGCGCGGCCGGGGCCGCGGGGGTCGGCGAGGTCGTGGTGGACGCGGCCGGCGCGGGGTGCGCGGCGGGCGGCGCGACGGCCGGGTGGCTGCCGGTGGCCACGTCGTCGTCGAGGAAGCGGCCCCGCGTGCGCAGCGGGCCGAGGGTGAGCAGCAGCGCGACGACCACGGCGACGCCGAGCCCGACGAGCACGGCCCGCCAGTCCCACATCACCAGCGCGGCCGCGCCGAACGAGAACACGGCGGCCCACACGTACAGGATCAGCACCGCGCGGCGGTGGGAGTGCCCCAGCGCCAGCATGCGGTGGTGCAGGTGCATGCGGTCCGGGTGGAACGGGGACTTGCCCGCGGCCAGGCGGCGCACCACCGCCATCCCCATGTCCAGCAGCGGCAGCAGCACGACCGCCACCGGCAGCAGCAGCGGGATGAACAGCGGCACCCGCTGCGCGCCCGAGAGCGCGTCGCCGGTCGAGACCGCGTCGACGTTGCCCGTGATCGTGATCGCCGCGCCGGCGAACACCAGGCCCAGCACCATCGAGCCGGAGTCGCCCATGAAGATGTGCGACGGGAAGAAGTTGTGCGGCAGGAAGCCGAGGCACGCGCCCACCAGGACGGCCAGCATCAGGGTCGCGAGGTTCGCGTAGTTCTCCGGGGTCGCCTGCTGCGTGAGCCCGTACGTGTAGAGCAGGAAGGCGGTGCCGCCGATGGCGATCAGGCCCGCGGCCAGGCCGTCCAGCCCGTCGACGAAGTTCACCGCATTCATCGCCACGACGACCACGAGGATCGTCGCGAACAGGGACAGCCGGGACGACGTGATGAACAGCCCGTCCGGCGTCGGCAGCGACGTGAGCTGCACCTGCTGCCACGCCATGAAGCCCGCCGCGAGGGCCTGCCCCGCGAGCTTGGTCATCCAGTCCAGGTCCCACACGTCGTCGGCCCAGCCCAGCAGGCACACGATCGTCGCGCCGCCCACGATGCCCCACGCCTGCGGCCCGGTCGCGAAGACCCCCGACAGGAACGGCATCTGCGAGGCCAGCACGACGGCGACGACGATGCCGAGCAGCATCGCCAGCCCGCCCAGGCGGGGCGTCGGTCTCAGGTGCACGTCGCGGTCGCGGACCGCCGAGATCGCGCCCGTCCGGCGCGCGACCCACCGCGCTCCCGGGGTGGCCAGGTACGTGACCGCCGCCGAGACGAGCATCAGGAGCAGATATGCCCTCACCCGGCCGGCTCCTCCGCGGGCGGGGCGGCCGGCTCCTCGGTGGTCGGCACGGCGGCCTCGTCGGAGGCGTCCGGTGCGCTCGCGTCGGCGGCCTCGGGCGCGACGTCGTCCGTCGCGTCGTCGGCGCTCTCGTCCGTCGCGTCGTCGGCGACGTCCTCGTCGGGCTCGTCGACGCCGCGCACGGGGGCGACCTCGTTGAGCGCCTCGAGCGTGATGGCGCCCTGCCGCACGACACGCAGCCGCGAGCCGGTCGCGTCGACGATGGTCGAGGCGACGCCGCCGGGCGCGTCACCGCCGTCGAGGTAGGTGCTCACGGGGTCGCCGAGCTGGGCGCGCGCGTCCGCGACGTCGAGCGCGGCCGGGCTCCCGGAGGCGTTGGCGCTGGACACCGCGAGGGGGCCGGTGCGGCGCAGCAGCGCGAGCGCGGCGGGGTGGTCGGGCATGCGCAGCGCGACGGTGCCGTGCGTCTCCCCCAGGTCCCACTGCAGGGACGGCTGCGCCCGCAGGATGATCGTGAACCCGCCGGGCCAGAAGGCCTCGACGAGCTTGCGCGCGTCGTCGGGGACCTCGGTGGCCAGCCCGTCGAGGGTGCGCACGTCCGGAACCAGCACGGGGGGCGGCATCTGCCTGCCACGGCCTTTGGCCGCGAGGAGGGCCGCGACGGCCTCCGCGTCGAAGGCGTCGGCGCCGATGCCGTAGACGGTGTCGGTCGGCAGCACCACGAGGCCGCCTCGAGAGACCGTGTTCACCGCCTCGTCGATCGCAGGGCCCCAGGTGTTCGGGTCGGTGACGTCGTGCACGCTGCTCACGGGGACCAGTCTGTCACGGTTCGACCGGCCGCCCGCCGCGCGTCCGGGCCGTCGGAACCGCCGTCGGCACGGGTGCCGGAGCGTCGGGCCACGACCATCCGCGGCCGCCCGGTGAGGTCGTCGCGGGTCTCCGCGGGGCCGAACCCGCCGTGCGCCGCGACCATCGCCCGCGCGTCGGCGTCCTGGACCTCCGCGTGCTCCATGACGTAAAGCCCGCCGGGCCGCAGCAGCCGGGCCGCGGCGGCGGTCACCCCGCGGGGCACCTCGAGCCCGTCCTCCCCCAGCCCGTACAGGGCCACCGCCGGGTCGTGCTCGGCCACCTCGGGGTCGCGCGGGACGGCGCCGGGCGGCACGTAGGGCGGGTTCGAGACGACGACGTCGACCGTCCCGTCCAGGTCGTGCAGCGCCGTGCGCGCGTCCCCGCGCACCAGGTGGACGACGTCGCGGCTGACCTCGCCGGCCGCGTCCCGCGACACCGCCGCGACGTTGCGCGCCGCCCAGCCGTGGGCCGCGACGTCGAGCTCCACGGCGTGCACGCGGGCGCCGGGCACCTCGGTCGCGACGGCCAGGGCGATGGCCCCCGACCCGGTGCACAGGTCGACGACGACGGCCGCGCCGTCGCGCGCGACGACCCGCGCCGCCTCGTCGATCGCGACCTGCGCCACCTGCTCGGTCTCCGGGCGGGGCACGAAGACGCCGGGGCCGACCGCCAGCTCGAGATGGCGGAACGGCGCGACGCCCGTGAGGTGCTGCAGCGGCGCGCGGGCAGCCCGGCGGGCGACGGCCGCGGAGAACCGCTCCGCGACCTCCGGCGGCACGTCGCGGTCCAGCACCGCGAGGCGTCGCATCTCGGCACGGTCGACGCCGAGGGCGTGCGCGAGCAGCGTCTCGGCGTCCACCCGGGGGCTCGGGACGCCCGCCTCCGCGAGGCGCGCCGTCGCCCAGCGCACCGCACGGCCCGCCGCCGCGGGCGCGGCCTCGGGAGGCGTCGGCGCGCCCGCTCCCTCCGCGCCCGCGCGCCCGGCGTCAGTCACCGGAGCCCGCCGCCGCCAGGCGCGCGGCCTCGTCGGCCTCCACCGCGGAGCGGACCACGGGGTCGAGGTCGCCCGCGAGCACGTGGTCGAGGTTGTACGCCTTGTATCCGGTGCGGTGGTCCGCGATGCGGTTCTCGGGGAAGTTGTAGGTGCGGATCCGCTCGCTGCGGTCGAGGGTGCGCACCTGCGAGCGGCGCACGTCGGCGGCGGCCGCGGCGGCCGCCTCCTGCTGCGCGGCGAGCAGCCGGGCGCGCAGCACCCGCATCGCCTGCTCCTTGTTCTGCAGCTGCGACTTCTCGTTCTGCATCGAGACCACGATCCCCGTCGGCACGTGGGTGATGCGGACGGCGGAGTCCGTCGTGTTCACGGACTGCCCGCCCGGCCCCGACGACCGGTAGACGTCGATGCGCAGGTCGTTCGGGTCGACCTCGACCTCGCCCGGGTCGTCGACCTCGGGCAGCACCAGGACGCCGGCCGCCGACGTGTGGATGCGGCCCTGCGACTCCGTGACCGGCACGCGCTGCACGCGGTGCACGCCGCCCTCGTACTTGAGCGAGGCCCAGACGCCCTCGGCCGGGTCGGTCAGGCTGCGCGCCTTGACGGCGACCTGCACGTCCTTGTACCCGCCGAGCTCCGTCTCGGTCGCGTCGAGCACCTGGGTGGTCCAGCCGCGCCGCTCGGCGTAGCGGAGGTACATGCGCAGGAGGTCGCCGGCGAAGAGCGCGGACTCGTCGCCGCCCTCCCCCGCCTTGATCTCGAGGATCACGTCGCGCGCGTCGTCGGGGTCGCGGGGCACGAGCACGCGACGCAGGCGCTCGGCGGCCTCGTCGGCCGCGGCGCGCAGGCCCGGCAGCTCCGCGGCGAACGCCTCGTCCTCCGCGGCGAGCTCCGCGGCGGCCTCCGCGTCGTCGTGCGCCTGCTCCCACGCGCGGTACGCGGCGGCGACCTGGTTCAGCTCGGCGTACCGGCGCCCGAGGGAGCGGGCGCGGCCGGCGTCGGCGTGCACGGCCGGGTCGGCGAGCTCCCGCTCGATCTCGGCGTGCTCGGCGAGCAGCGGCCGCGCGGCCGCGAAGGGTTCCGTGCTCACGACGCGTCCCCGACTTCCCGGTGGCCCGGCTCGACCGCGCCACCCGATCTCTGCGAGGTGGGGGCGGCTGCCTCACCCACCGGTGGGAAATGCAGCAGCGCCGGTGGTCCGTCGTCCGACTGCCCCTGGAGAGGTTGTCGGGCGGACCACCGGCGCTGCGTGACAGCTACTTCTTCTTGCCGTAGCGCGCCTGGAAGCGGGCGACGCGGCCACCGGTGTCGAGGATCTTCTGCTTGCCCGTGTAGAACGGGTGGCAGGCGCTGCAGACCTCGACGTTGATCTTGCCGGAGGTCGCGGTGCTGTGGGTCGTGAACGTGTTGCCGCAGGTGCAGGACACCTCGGTGACGACGTACTCGGGGTGGATACCGGACTTCATGATGCTCCTTGGTGAGATGCCGCCGGGTCGCCCCGCAGGACCGCGGGCCGTGAACCGGATGGCCGACGAACTATTGTGCCAGACCGCGCAGGGCCTGAAGAAATCTCGGGTCGAGCCCGCCGCGACCCGGTGCGGGTCCCGGCGGGCTCGGTACTCCGAGGCGGGTCAGATCGTCTCGCCCGGGTTCTCGTCCGAGAGCCCGGCCGGCGTCGTCTTCTGCACGTGCAGCAGGAACTCGACGTTGGTCTTGGTCTTCTTGAGCTGGCCGAGCAGCAGCTCGATGGCCTGCTGCTGGTCCAGCGCGCCGAGCACGCGGCGCAGCTTGTAGACGATGCCGAGCTCGTCCTTCGCCATGAGGATCTCCTCGCGGCGCGTGCCGGACGCGTTGACGTCCACGGCCGGGAAGATCCGCTTGTCGGCGAGGTTGCGGGACAGGCGCAGCTCCATGTTGCCCGTGCCCTTGAACTCCTCGAAGATCACCTCGTCCATCTTGGAGCCCGTCTCCACGAGCGCCGAGGCGAGGATGGTCAGCGAGCCGCCGTTCTCGATGTTGCGCGCCGCGCCGAAGAACTTCTTCGGCGGGTAGAGCGCCGCCGCGTCCACACCACCGGAGAGGATGCGGCCCGACGCCGGCGCCGCCAGGTTGTAGGCGCGCGACAGGCGGGTGAGCGAGTCGAGCAGCACCACGACGTCCTGGCCCAGCTCGACCAGGCGCTTGGCCCGCTCGATGGCGAGCTCCGCGACGATCGTGTGGTCCGACGCGGGGCGGTCGAACGTCGAGGCGATGACCTCGCCCTTGACCGTCCGCTCCATGTCGGTGACCTCTTCGGGCCGCTCGTCCACGAGCACCACCATGAGGTGGACCTCGGGGTTGTTCGCGGTGATCGCGTTGGCGATCTGCTGCATGATGATCGTCTTGCCGGCCTTGGGCGGCGCGACGATGAGGCCGCGCTGGCCCTTGCCGATCGGGGCGACGATGTCGATCACGCGGGGCGTGAGGCGCGTGGCCTCCGGGTTCTCCAGGCGCAGCCGCTCCTGCGGGTACAGCGGCGTCAGCTTGGTGAACTCGGGGCGCTGGCGGGCCTCGTCGATCGACATGCCGTTGACCGAGTCGAGCCGCACCAGGGCGTTGAACTTGCTGCGGACGTTCTTGCCCGCCGGCGGCTCCTCGCCCTCGCGGGGCTGGCGGATGGCGCCGACGATCGCGTCGCCGCGGCGCAGGCCGGCCTTCTTGACCTGGTTCAGCGACACGTAGACGTCGCCCTCGCCCGGCAGGTAGCCGCTGGTCCGCACGAACGCGTAGTTGTCGAGGATGTCGAGCACGCCGGCGACGGGCAGCAGCACGTCGTCCTCGCGCACCTCGACGTCCTCGAGACCCGCGACGTCCGGACCGTTGCCCCGGCCGCCACGGCTGCGCTTGCGGTCCCGGCCTCGGTCCCGGCCGCGGCGACGGCGCGACCCGCGCTCGTCGTCGAGGTCGGCGCGGCGCTGGCGGTCGTCCCGCTGGCCGCCCTGACCCTGCTGGTTCTGCTGACCCTGCTGGCCGGAGCCGCCCTCGTTCGAGCGACCCTGACCGGAGCGCTGGCCGTCGCCGTCGCCCTGGTCGCGGCCACCGTTGTTCTGGCCGCCCTGGCCGCCGTTGTTCTGGCCGCCGCCGCGACGCCCGCCCCGCTCGCGCGGAGCCGCCACGGCCTCGGCGAGCTGCGCCAGGCGCGCCTCGCGGTCGGCGTCGGAGCGCTGCTCGCCCCGCTGCTCGTTGCGCTGCTCGGTGCCGCGCGCGGGCTGCGCGGCGGGGGCCGCCGCGTCGGCCGCCGCGCGCTGCTGCGACGCGGCCTCGCCCTCGACGGAGCCCGCCGAACGGGTGGCGCGGCGCGAACGGCGCGGCGCCTCCGCGCCCTCGGCACGGGGAGCGCGGGCGTCGGACGACGCGGGCTGCTCGGCCGGGGCGTCGCTGCGGACCGTGGGCGCCACGGCGGTCGCCGCGGCGACCGGGGCACCGGAGGTGCGCGCGCCCTGGCCGCGCGCGGCCCGGATCGCGTCCTGCAGGTCGCTCTTGCGCATCCGGGACGTGCCCTTCACGCCCATGCCGGAGGCCAGCGCCTGGAGCTCGGCGAGACGCATCGAGCTCAGGTTCCCGGATGCGGCGGAGCCGTTCCGGCTGTCGGTGGTGTTCGTCACGAAGGACCCTTCCCCCTCGTATGCGGCCCTCAGATGTCACGGGCCGGGGTGGCTGCCGTCCTGGCGCGGGAGGCGTCGGGACGCGTGGAACCTCGCATCAGTGGTACGACGACGTCGGCTGGCGGGGTTGTGTTTCGCCTTCTCACGGGACTGCCGCGGCGGGTCGTGCACCGCATCGCAACCACCGAGGCACCTGGCTCCGACCGGGCACGCGGACGCGCCGTGCGGTGGGAGGGAGTGCCCTCGCGGTCGTTCCCGAAGGCTCACCGCATCATATCACCTCGAGCCCGTCCGGAGGCCGACACGCCGCCTCCCGCGCGGCGCGGCCCGGCGCCCCCTCCGCCGGTCACGCGCCGCGCGACCGCGCCGCCGGTGTCGACGCCCGGACGCAGCACGCGCCAGCCCGCCACGTCGTCGACGAGCTCGGCCAGCACGCCGTCGAGCCGGGCCGTACCCTCCCCCGACGTCAGCACGAGGACGGTGGGTCCCGCCCCCGAGATCGTGGCCGCGTGCCCCTCCGCCCGCAGCGCGCGCAGCAGCTCCGCCGAACCGGCCATCACTGCGGCCCGGTAGTCCTGGTGCAGGCGGTCCTCGGTGGCGTCGAGCAGCAGCTCCGGCCGCCGCGCCAGCGCCTCGACCAGCAGTCCCGCCCGGCCCGCCGTGAACGCGGCGTCGCCGTGCGGCACCTCCGCCGGGAGCACGCCGCGCGCGCGGCTCGTGGCCAGGCGGTGGTCGGGCACGAGCACCGTGGCCTCGATGCGCTCGTCGACGTCGAGGTCCACGGCGCGCGGTCCGTCCGGCGACCTCCAGGCGAGGGTCGCCCCGCCGCGGATCGCGGGAGCCGCGTTGTCCGGGTGCCCCTCGAACTCGGTCGCGATCCGCAGCACCGCGTCCGCGTCGAGCACGTGCGGGTCGGCCAGCAGGGCCCGCGCGGCGACGATGCCCGAGACCACGGCCGCCGACGACGAGCCCAGCCCCCGCGCGTGCGGGATCCGGTTCAGGCAGCGCAGCCGGAGCCCGGTGCGGGGCGCGCCCGCGAGGTCGAGCGTGTGGCGCAGGGCGCGCACGACGAGGTGGTCCTCGCCGTCGGGCACCTCTCCGGCGCCCTCCCCCTCGACCTCGATGACGACGTCGTCGCTGGCGAGGAGCTCGACCTCCAGGTCGTCGTGCAGGGCGAGGGCGAGCCCCATCGCGTCGAACCCCGGGCCGAGGTTCGCGCTGGTGGCCGGGACGCGGACGAGGACGTGGTCGGCGCCGAGCTGCATCGTTCCCCTCCCGGGGGTCCGGTCGAAGCGGGTGTCGTGCGGGGGTCGGCTCAGTCGAGGCCGAGGGCGGTGGCGACGGACACGACGTCGGCGCTCACCCGCGTGGGCGCGACCTCGCCGCCGTCGGGCGTGCGCAGCGCCCATTGCGGGTCCTTGAGGCCGTGGCCGGTGACGGTCACGACGACGCGCGCGCCGGCCGGGACGAGCCCGCGCTCGGCGCGGGAGAGCAGGCCCGCGACGCCCGCCGCGGAGGCCGGCTCCACGAAGACGCCCACCTCGGCCGAGAGCACGCGGTGCGCGGCGAGGATCTCCTCGTCGGTGACGGCCTCGATCACACCCCCCGACGTGTCCCGCGCGTCCTCGGCCTGCTCCCACGACGCCGGGTTGCCGATGCGGATCGCGGTGGCGATCGTCTCCGGCTCGTCCACGGGGTGGCCCTTGACGATCGGCGCGGCGCCGGCGGCCTGGAAGCCCCACATCTGCGGGGTGCGCGTGGCGACCGCGCCCGCCGCGGCACCGGCGTCGAGGCCGGCGTACTCGCGGTAGCCCCTCCAGTACGCGGTGATGTTCCCCGCGTTGCCCACCGGCAGGCAGTGGATGTCAGGGGCGTCACCGAGCGCGTCGACGACCTCGAACGCCGCGGTCTTCTGCCCCTCGATGCGGTCCGGGTTGACGGAGTTCACGAGCTCGACCGGGTACACCTCGGCGAGCTTGCGCGCCGTCACGAGGCAGTCGTCGAAGTTGCCGTCCACCTGCAACAGTCGCGCGCCGTGCGCGATCGCCTGGCTCAGCTTGCCCATCGCGATCTTGCCGTCCGGCACCAGGACCACGCAGGTCATGCCGGCGCGGGTGGCGTACGCGGCCGCCGACGCGGACGTGTTGCCCGTCGAGGCGCACACCACGGCCTTGGCGCCGCGACCCGCCGCCGCGGAGATGGCCGCCGTCATGCCCCGGTCCTTGAAGGACCCGGTCGGGTTCATGCCCTCGACCTTGACGTACACGTCCGCGCCGGTGCGCTGCGACAGCGCGGGGGCGGGCACCAGCGGCGTGCCGCCCTCCCCGAGCGTCACGACGCGCTCGAGCAGGTGGGCCGGCAGCCGGTCGGCGTACTCGGTGATGACACCGCGCCACTGGTGGGCAGGCATGGTCAGGCTCCCTCGACTCGCAGGACGGACGTGATCTCGTGCACCGCGTCGAGGCCGCGCACGGCGGCGACCGTGGCGGCCAGCGACGCCTCGCGGGCGGCGTGCGTGGTGATCAGCAGCGCCGCGGTGCCCTCGGCGACGCCGACGGCGTACGGCTCGTCCGGGGCCTGCCGCACGGTGTCGATCGACACCCCGTGGTCGGCCAGCACCTGCGCGACCTGCGCGAGGACGCCCGGACGGTCCGCCACGACGAGGCGCACCTGGTAGCGCGTGACCGCGGCGTCGTGCGGCAGCACCGGCAGCGACGCGTAGGCGGACTCGCGCGGGCCGCGGCCGCCGACGATCCGGTCGCGCGCCGCGGAGACCAGGTCGCCGAGCACCGCCGAGGACGTCGGCCGCCCGCCCGCGCCCTGGCCGTAGAACATGAGCGGGCCCGCGTCGTCGGCCTCGACGAACACCGCGTTGAAGGCGCCGTGCACGGCGGCGAGGGGGTGCGCGGACGGCACGAGCGCCGGGTGCACGCGCACCGAGACGCCCTCCGCGGTCTGCTCCGCGATCGCGAGCAGCTTCACCACGTGACCGGTCTGCTGCGCGGCCGCGACGTCGGCGGCGGTGACGCCGGTGATGCCCTCGCACGCGACCTGCGCCAGCGAGACGCGGGTGTGGAAGGCCAGCGACGCGAGGATCGCGGCCTTCGCGGCGGCGTCGTGCCCCCCGACGTCGGCCGTCGGGTCCGCCTCCGCGTACCCGAGGCTCTGCGCCTCCTTGAGGGCCTCCTCGAGATCGAGGCCGTGCGTCGTCATCTGGTCGAGGACGTAGTTGGTGGTGCCGTTGACGATGCCGAGGACGCGGCGCACGTGGTCTCCCGCGAGCGACTCGCGCACCGGGCGGACGATCGGTATCGCGCCGGCGACCGCCGCCTCGAACGAGAGGTCGACGCCGGCGGCGTCGGCGGCCTCGAAGAGCTCCGGGCCGTGCGCCGCCAGGAGGGCCTTGTTGGCCGTCACGACGCTCGCACCGCCGGCGATGGCGCGGTGGATCAGCCCCCGGGCCGGCTCGATGCCGCCCATGAGCTCGACGACGACGTCCGCGCCGTCCACGAGCGACTCCGCGTCCTCGGTGAGCAGCTCGCGCGGGACGACCGTGCCGACGCCGTCGCGTGGACGGCTCGCGTCGCGCACGGCGATGCCCACCAGCTCCAGGCGCGTCCCGGCGCGGGCGGCGAGCTCGTCGGCGTGCCGGACGAGCGTCTGCGCCACCTGCGTCCCGACCACGCCGCAGCCGAGGAGGGCGACGCGCAGCGCGCCGGGGACGGGGCGCGGGTCGGCCGGGGGCACGGGGGCGGGGGCTGCGGGCACGGGGGAACCTTCGGAACGGGATGCCGGGACGGTGGCCAGGATAGCCGCGTGGCGCGGGGTCGGGGCCGCCCGTCCACAGGCGGCCCCGACGCCCTCAGCCGAGGTCGAGCGCGAGCAGGTCGTCGACCGTCTCGCGCCGCACGAGGACGCGCGAGGCGCCGTCGGCGACGGCCACCACGGGCGGCCGCGTCAGCAGGTTGTAGTTCGATGCCATCGACCGCCCGTAGGCCCCCGTCGCGGCGACCGCGAGGAGGTCCCCGGCGCGCACGTCGCCCGGCAGCATGACCTCGTGCACGACGATGTCGCCGCTCTCGCAGTGCTTGCCGACGACGCGTGCCAGCACCGGCGCGGCCTCCGACGTCCGGCCCACGAGCTCCGCGTGGTACTGCGCCTCGTACAGCGCGGGGCGGATGTTGTCGCTCATCCCGCCGTCGACGGACACGTAGGTGCGCACGCGGCCGTCGTCGAGGGCCACCGGCTTCACGGTGCCGACCGTGTAGAGCGTGAGCCCCGCCGGGCCGACGATCGCGCGCCCCGGCTCGATGGAGATCCGCGGCAGCGGGGTGCCGAGGTCGGCGCAGACGGCGGCCACCGCGCTCGCCACGTCCTTGGCCACGCGGTCCGGGTCCAGCGGCACCTCGCCGGGCAGGTAGGCGATGCCGTAGCCGCCGCCGAGGTCCACCTCGTCGACGAGCACGCCGGTGCGCTCCGCGAGCTCCGCCCGCAGCGCCAGCACGACGCGCGCCGCCGCCTCGAAGCCCGCCGGGTCGAGGATCTGCGACCCGATGTGGGAGTGGATGCCCAGCAGGCGAAGCTCCGGCCGCGCGACGACCGCGAGCAGCGCCCGCATCGCCGGCGGGTCACCGCCGTCGCCGTCGAGCGCGCCCCGGTTCACGGACAGCCCGAACTTCTGGTCCTCGTGCGCGGTGGAGATGTACTCGTGCCCGCCGGCGTGCACCCCGGTCGTGACACGCACCATGACGGGCGCGACGACGCCGCGCGCGGCGGCCAGCGCTGCGACCCGGCCCACCTCCACGAGGGAGTCGACGATGATCCGGCCGACGCCCGCGTCGAGGGCGGCGAGGATCTCGTCGTCCGACTTGTTGTTGCCGTGCAGGCCGAGCTCGGCTCCCGGGACGCCCGCGCGCAGTGCGACGGCCAGCTCGCCGCCCGACGCCGTGTCGACGCGCAGCCCCTCCTCGCGGGCCCATCGCGCGACCGCGACGGTGAGCAGGGCCTTCCCGGCGTAGTAGACGTCGACGCCCGTGCCCACCTCCGCGAAGGCCGTCGCGAACGCGGTGCGATAGCCGCGGGCGCGGGCGCGGAAGTCCGCCTCGTCGAGCACGTACGACGGGGTGCCGTGCTCGGCCGCGAGCGCGTCCACGCCGACCCCGCCCACCTCGACGACGCCGTCGGCGCGCCGCCGGACACCGGTCGACCAGGGCACGCCGAGGACGCCGGTCGCGGGGGCGGTCACATCCGCTCCGGCGCGGACACGCCGAGCAGCTCGAGCCCGTTGGCGAGCACCTGGCGCACCGCGTCGTTCAGCCACAGGCGCGTGCGGTGCGTGTCCGTGACCTCCTCGTCCGGGTACGGCGTCACGCGGCACTCCTGGTACCACTTGTGGTAGTCCGCGGCGAGGGACTCGAGGTAGCGCGCGACGCGGTGCGGCTCGCGCAGCTCGGCCGCCTGCGACACGATCCGCGGGAACTCGGTGAGCGCGCCCACCAGCGCCGTCTCGGTCTCGTGCGTCAGCAGCGCCGGGTCGAAGGCGTCCGAGCCGTCCGCGGCGACGCGCACGACGTCGCGGTCCGCGGCGTTCCGGTCGACGGCGCAGGTGCGCGAGTGCGCGTACTGCACGTAGTAGACGGGGTTGTCGTTGCTCTGCTTGAGCATCTCCTCGCCCGACAGCGACAGCGGCGAGTCCGCCGGGTAGCGCGCGAGCGAGTAGCGCAGCGCGTCCGCTCCCAGCCACTCGATGAGGTCGTCCATGTACAGGGCGTTGCCGCGGCGCTTGCCCATCCGCTCGCCACCGATGTTCACCAGCTGGCCGATGAGCACCTCGATGTTCGCCTCGGGGTCGTCGCCCGCGCACGCGGCGATCGCCTTGAGGCGGTTGATGTACCCGTGGTGGTCGGCCCCGAGCAGGTAGATCTTGCCCGGGAACCCGCGGTCCTTCTTGGACAGGTAGTAGGCGGCGTCGGCGGCGAAGTACGTGGGCTCGCCGTTCGCGCGGATCATCACGCGGTCCTTGTCGTCGCCGAAGTCGGTGGTGCGCAGCCAGACCGCGCCGTCGACGTCGAACACGTGGCCCTGCTCGCGCAGGCGCGCGACGGCCTGCTCCACCGCGCCCGAGGCGTGCAGCGTCCGCTCGGAGAACCACACGTCGAAGTGCACGCCGAAGGCGTCGAGCGTGCGGCGGATCGCCTCGAGCTGCGCCTGGTAGCCGAGCTCGCGGGCGGTCGTGACGGCCTCGTCGGCGGGCAGGGACAGAAGGCCGGGCTCCTGCTCCAGCACCTCGGCGGCGCGCTCGGCGACGTACTCGCCGGGGTAGCCGCCCTCGGGCACGTCCTCACCCTTGGCCCGCGCGACGATCGACGCGCCGAACTTGTCCATCTGCGCGCCGGCGTCGTTGATGTAGTACTCGGCGGTCACGTCGGCGCCCGCGGCGCGCATGATCCGCACGAGGGCGTCGCCGAGCGCGGCCCAGCGGGTGTGGCCGATGTGCAGCGGGCCGGTCGGGTTGGCCGAGATGTACTCGAGGTTGTGCACCTGGCCGGCGAGGGCGTCGGTGCGGCCGTACTCCTCCCCCGCGGTGACGATCGTCCGGGCGAGCTCGCCCGCGGCGCCGGCCTCGAGCGTGATGTTGAGGAAGCCCGGCCCGGCGACGTCCGCCGCCTTGACCCCGGGGGTGGCCGCGAGGCGCGCGGCCAGGTCCTCCGCGAGCGCCCGCGGGGTGGTGCCGGCCTTCTTCGCGAGCTGCAGCGCCACGTTGGTGGCCCAGTCACCGTGCTCGCGCTGCCGGGGTCGCTCGACGTGGACCGAGGCCGGGACGGCGTCGGCGGGAAGGGCGAGGGTACCGTCGGCCACGGCCGAGGCGAGGGCAGCGCTGAGTGCTCCGGAGAGCTCGTCGGGGGTCACCGGGCGATTCTACAAAGCCGTCGGCCGGCGCCGTGCTGGCGGTTGCCACCCGGACCTCCAGGTGCTGGTAGTCTCGTGCACCGTGCCGAGCGGTTCCCGCGTCGGCGCCCGCGCCTGTAGCTCAGTGGATAGAGCGTCTGCCTCCGGAGCAGAAGGTCGGGGGTTCGAATCCCTTCAGGCGCACCACGAGAGAAGCGGCCCTGGTCATCGACC